>NZ_JBFUCY010000043.1:0-61778 GCF_056404995.1 Mucilaginibacter sp. P2_A5 | reverse complement strand
GCCATCACACATGATCTGGAAATAAGCGCCTATGCAAAGCGTAAACTTCAAAGCAAAAACTATTCACTGGTGCTGAATAATGTAAAATTCAAGCTGATATTACGTATGTTCTCTCTGGTAAAAAGAGGTGAAATGTATGTGGATAACTATAAGAGATCAGCTTAAAAAGCTTATTTTAAATTAAATTTGGAAATATGGTAAACCTAGAATACGGCACGGAGCATTATTTTTCTGTTTTTTCTACAAATGTTATACCCCTACGGGGTTGAAAACCCTTAACTTATTAGCCTTGGTGTCTTCCGCAGCCAACGGTGACTTTATTTTTTTTCTTCCTTTTTTTCTTCAGCCTTTGGCGCGCGCTTATCAGGCATTGGGCCACGTTTGTAGATGATAAGGCCATTAAGGAAGTTGCGCAGGATCTGGTCGCCGCAGGGTTTAAAGTTGGGGTGATCATCGGCACGGAAAATGGCGCCCAGTTCGGTTTTGGTAATCCGGAAGTTGGCCAGTTCCAATACTTTTACAATATCATCGTCGGTAAACTTCATAGCTACCCGCAGCTTTTTCATGATATCATTATTGCTCATGCTATTGGTATTAAATTATATGGAAATATCTATTTTAACCTTCTTGTTTTTAATCTTTTCTCCCTTAATCTGCTGCACAACCTTTTCTATCTTGTTGCGCTTCACGGCCGCGTATGAGGTGTAATCCAGCACTTCTATCAGGCCTACATCCTCTTTATCCAATCCGCCCTTTTTTAGCAACAAACCAACAATATCAATTTTGTTTACCTTGTCTTTTTTACCGGCAGCCACATAAAGCGTTGCCCAGGGCGATGGCTTTGGTACCACAGGATGCTCGGGTAGTTCCTCCACCTCCGGCATATCTTTTAAATAAGATGGCTTTTCATCCGGCGCTAATATCAGGTACGATGTGCCTTTGGCATGCATACGGGCCGTTCGGCCATTGCGGTGCAGGTAGGCTTCTTCGTTATGAGGCAGTTGGTAGTGTACCACATGCTCAATTTCGGGGATATCCAGCCCGCGCGACGCAAGATCAGTAGTAATAAGCAAACGGTGGCTGCCATTCCTGAATTTGAGCAGGGCTCGTTCGCGGTCGTCCTGCTCCATGCCACCATGAAAAATATCGTGGGGCAATCCCCTGTCGTATAACAAATCGCTGATACGTTCAACCGCTTCGCGGTGGTTGCAAAAAACCAGTGTGGCCTGGTCGCCTATCTTGCAAATCAATGCAAACAAGGCATCCAGTTTATCGGCGGCTTCGGCTATTACAGCCTTTTGTTTAATGTCGGGTTTATTGGTGGCATTGGTCAGGTAATCCAATTCTATTGGCCTCACCATACCGGTAAATGAAGGGATCTCGTCCATTTTGGTGGCCGATGTCAGCATCCGCTTTTTGATATTGGGCATCTGCTTGATAATAAAAACCATATCCTCCTGGAAACCAAACTCCAATGCTTTATCAAATTCATCCAATATCAGGGTGTGTATCGTATCGGTGCTAAAACTGTGGCGGCGTAAATGATGCGCTATGCGGCCCGGTGTGCCTATCAACACGGCAGGCGGTTGAGACAGGTTATTGCGTTCAATTTTAACCGGGTGGCCGCCATAGCAGCAGTTCACTTTAAAGCCGCTGCCAATAGTCCGGAAAACCTGTTCAATTTGCAAGGCCAGTTCGCGCGATGGCACCATAATCAATGCCTGCACTGTAGGAATGTTGGCATCTAATAAACCCAGCAAAGGCAATAAAAACCCAAGCGTTTTACCAGAGCCGGTTGGCGATAGCAGGATCACATCGCTTTTTTTGGCCGCGTTGATGGCTGCCTCCTGCATCTGGTTCAGGGCTGTTATTTTTAGGTTTTCGAGCGCTTGCTTTATCATTGTGCGGCAAAGATAAGGTAAAAGCCCCGTCCCCCGGTCTTGAAAGGTAAAAGCGGGGTAAATAGTTCAATAATCAACCACGTGGTTGTTATTTCGCTGCTGCATTATTTAAAAATCTGAAATAATCAATACCTTTATAACAACGGCCAACATTGCCTTATCATATGAATACTTACCAATTTAAACAAACTGGTGGCGGCAACTACGCTTCCCTGCGCGCAACCTGGCCATTTGCAAAACTGACAGTGAACGAAAACCAACTGAGCTTAAATATCTCGTTATGTACGCTGTATTTCAGGCCTGCCGATGTAGTATCAATCGAACCGTCTGATAGCGGCGGCATCCGCATAAACCATACTGTAAGTAATTATAAAACACCTGTTATATTTAAATCATCGGGTGACGCACGTGAGTTGATAGAACAGATAGCGCGAACCGGTTTCCTGAATAACAAATCGGCATTGCCGCCAGATGTTGAAGCCAACATCCTTAATTTACAAGCCCAGGGCGGCTTCGCAATAAAGCTGCCGGCTATAATTTTAATCATAATTGGGTGGAATGCTATTTTACTGCCTAATTTTTATCGCGTCATTGTATTAAAACAGGACCAATACTTTCATACCGGGCCCCGACTTTCATCAGGGTATATGATCCTGATTTGTTTGGGGCTAATTTTTATTGCGCCTTTCAGGGAGCTGATTTTAAAAGAAGGCCGCACGTTGGATGATGTCAAATTATTTGTCTGCTTTATATTAGCACTATGCATTGCCATGCTTATCATTTCATCAATTATGCCAACCATGGCTGCTTAAGTATTTCGTTTAGTCTAAAAAAACAATAAGTAAACGTGAATTGGAAACTCATTCTGCAACTAACACTATTCGGCCTGGTAATGGGTCCTGCTACGGTGTACATTATTCCTTCAAACATTGAAGCACTTATTTGGCTGCCTATATTTATACTTTGTGCTTATTTGATTGCTAAACATTGTGTAGCGCTCTATTTTTTAAATGGCTTTATGGTAGGCGTCATCAACGCCGTTTGGATAACAGCAGCGCATCTCATATTATTCGATACTTACCTGCTCCGTCATAGTTCAGAAGCAGTTCTGTACCATTATGAAGCGATACCCATGCCACCTAAAGCAGCAATGATAGTGTTGGGAATATTTTCAGGAGTGGCTTCTGGTTTAATCCTCGGATTATTTGCCTTTATTGCTTCAAAAATAGTAAAACGAAAACCAACAGCTATTTAGCTATGTCAACAAGCCTGGAAAGTTTTTACCTTCAGCAGGATGAACCCTTAAGAAGTTATTTTATCAACCTGCGGGATATCATCCTGCAACACGATAACGACATTACCAATGCCTGGAAATTTAATATGCCTTTCTTTTTATACAAAGGCAAAATGTTTTGCTACATCTGGACGCATAAAAAACTACAGCAACCATTTATTGGTTTTAATGAAGGAAAAAGGATGGAACATCCTAACCTTACTTTCGAAAACCGGTCGCGGATAAAAATAATGATATTAGATACGAAGAAACAGTTGCCTGCAGATACAATTAAAGAGGTTTTGGATATAGCGATTGAATTAGTAAAACGGGATTTGTAAGATGCAACAAAAATACAGCCTGCAATGGCTCACCGATAAATTCGAAAACGGCGATAATATTAAATACCTGTTCTTTTGGGGACACCGGAGTAAACGGGCCGAAATTGATAAATCGTGTTTTAGCCAGTGGTTTGAATTGCCTTTTACTGTTGATGGCATTACCTACAAAACTGCCGAACACTGGATGATGGCCAACAAAGCCCTGTTGTTTGGCAATCCAAAAATCCACGACAAAATTGTTAATGCCAGCAGCCCTGGCGAAGTAAAGGAATTGGGGCGGCAGGTTTTGGGATTCGACGAAATAATATGGGCCGACAGGAGATTTGAAATTGTTGTTACCGGCAATATCCATAAGTTTAACCAGCACCCCAAATTTGCCGAATATTTGATAAATACCGGCGACAGGGTCCTGGTAGAAGCCAGCCCTGTAGATACTATATGGGGAATTGGACTGGCGCAAGATAACGAAGACGTGGACAATATTTATTGCTGGCGAGGGCCAAACCTTTTAGGTTTCGCGCTGATGGAAGTGAGAGATTTTTTAAAGGATTTTGGCCACTTTGAAGCGTTTGCCCCATTGGTGCCACCGCCATGGAAAGTGTTTCCGGGAGTTGAATCGATGGGCATGTTTTGGGGTATGGGAAAAGGCGAACACGTAGCGATGGAATATGCTCAATACTATTGGTCTTTGTCTGACAGGGATAAAACAATTTTAAAGCTAACCAGCCCTTCTCCCTACGATTGGAATTATTATGATTGATGACATGCTAACGCAACTGGATAATTTTTATCTGCAAAAAGATGAACCCGTAAAAAGCTGCCTGCTGGCCCTGCGCCAAATCATCCTGAAACAAGACGCCGATATAACCGCCGCCTGGAAATATGGAATGCCGTGTTTTTGCTACAAGGGCAAAATGTTTTGTTACCTGTGGGTGCATAAAAAATTGCTGCAACCTTATATCGGTATTGTTGAAGGCAAGCGTTTTGATCACCCGGGACTGATCCTCGAAAAACGGGCACGCATGAAAATTATGCTTTTTGATGCTGATGAGGATTTGCCGGTTGAAACTATTGAAGAAATTTTGAAGAAAGCTATTGATCTGTATAAAACGGGCGTAATAAAGACCAGGTAAATAAGTTATAGTGTTACTTAAACATCATGAAAAAAACCTTATTACTTCTTTTATCGATCTGCACTGTAGCCATCTCTTGCAAACCACAACACAAAACAGGATACGGATCTCCGTTGGTGGTATTGACAGAAACCGATCCATGGCTAATGGTTGTGGGGTCCGATTCACCTACCATCGCTATTTACGAAAACGGGCAAGTGATTTACAAAAAACCGGCAGATGATAAAGCCGAATACTACAAGGTTAATCTAAGCCACGAGGACCTGCTACAAACGATTAATAACCTGGGTATCAATGACTGTTTAAAGAGACTACCTAAACACATCGACGTTTCCAGAGCAACGGATCAGCCTACTGCTAAATTGTTCCTTAATCTCGATTCTGTGAAAATCATTAACGTTTATGGGCAGTTACGCCGGGCGCGCGATCGCGATAAAGCGCCAGCCTGTTTTATTAACGCTTTTAATAACCTTATCAAATATCAACATGACAGGGCTAAGGAATGGTTGCCGGATAGTATTGAGGTGATGCTGACAAACTACAGCTACTCTCCTGAGAAACCATTGGCCTGGCCAGCTGCGTGGCCCGACCTCAAAAACAAAACCACTATAAAAAGAGGCGACGATTTATTTAGCATTTACCTTGATAAAAAATACTATTCAGCTTTCATCAAGCTAAACTCGTCCTTAAAAGAAAACCAGGCTGTTTTAGTTAACGGACAAAAGTTTTCGGTTTCATACCGGATACCTTTTCCTAATTTGAAGTAACCTGCCTCCTGATGCCTAAATCATTAGGGGTTAAGTACACTTCTTATGGGTCAGTTCATCAGCTTCCAGGTTAAAATATACCAGGCCCCCCGCCGCCCGAACGCGCGGTCGTGGTAAATACCTGCTTGGTTAATATAGAAGATATATGAAAATACTATATTGCCCCCGAAATATATATAACCTTATATCATGACCAAAATCACATTGCTTGCATTTTTATTTCTTTCATTTTTGGGTTGCTTGAATGTTAGCGCTCAACAAACAGCCCCGCGGGTAAAGTTCACCGAAATAACCTTTGGCACGGCTACATCAACCACAGTTCTGAAAGAAGATATGGCCAACTCCCCTTCCGGCGATCATTCTGTGGTGGCAAACCAGGTGTTCACAAAAAAAACCGATAAGATTGAAGCCAAAAAGGGTATCGAGTTTGGTGTTGAATATAAATTGACAAGTAATAAAAATGATACCGCAAGGCTTGATATTGAATGGATCTTCCCTACGGCGATGACAGACCTGGAGAAAAAAACATCCTATAAAAGCTTAAGGTACCCTATTGATATGCCTTTAAATTCAATCAACGCAAGCACTTATGGGCTTGAAAATGATTTTGAGGTAATAAAAGGCACATGGCAACTTAATATCTATTATGCCGGCAAATTGATTTATGCCCGCAAATTTGAGCTTTATTAAGTAATGCAATTTTCATTTTGATGCAGGCACTGTAGGGTAATTAAATTAATTGAGTAATTTACAACCTTTAATTAATTGCACACGCTAAAATTGTTTAATGTACTGGTACGAAGAAGATATAAAGCAGCTTGAAAAAGTTAACAAGAACAGGGAATACGAGCCCGAAACTATTTTTTATGGCAGTTCGTCAATAAGAATGTGGACAAGCCTTAATGATGATTTTAAGGATTTAAAACCCGTTAACCTGGGTTTCGGCGGATCGACCCTGGCGGCATGCGTTTGGTTTTTTGAACGGGTAATGGAAAGCTACACCCCCAAACGGCTGGTAATATACGCTGGTGATAACGATCTTGGCGACGGACGCCATCCCGAAGAAGTTTTTATATTTTTTCAGCAACTGGTTGCCAAAGTACAACAACGTTATGGCGATTTGCCCTGCTATTATGTTTCATTAAAACCAAGCCTTAGCCGGTGGAACATTATTGATAAATTTAAGTACGCCAATAACCTTATCGAGACCGAAATTGTTAAAAACACCAATAACTGGCGGTTTATTAATGTATACAAAGAGATGGTTGACGCCAAGGGCTACCCTAAAAAAGAATATTTTGTAGGCGACGGGCTGCATCTAAGCCCGCTTGGTTACCAGTTATGGAAACAGGTTATTACAGCTAATATTAACAGGTAAGCATTACCATTTATTTAATTTTGATTAACATTTGTTTTGGAAATTTCGCAGCAAAAGGCCGGGCCACAAATGAACAGAGGATACCACAAATGGTTTAGCGCCAATTTGCATCGTACTATGGAGTTATTGGTATTTGGTCATGCCGGCAGGGCTGTGCTGTTTTTCCCTACCCGGATGGCACGGTTTTATGACTACGAAAACTGGGGGATAGTTGAAGCGCTGCAAACCAAAATTGAAAATGGCGAGCTGCAGCTTTTTTGTGTAGATAGTATTGATACCGAAAGTTTTTATAACCACTGGGTGCATCCCGCCACACGGATAGCGCGCCATTTGCAATACGAGCAGTATATTCTTACCGAGGTTATCCCCTTTATGCAAAGCCAAAATGGCGGTGACTGCCTTGAAGTTGCAGGGTGTAGCATGGGCTCGTTCCATGCCATCAACATAGCTATGAAACACCCGTCTGTTTTCAAAAAAGTAATATGCATGAGCGGGCGATATGATCTTACACTGCAAATAGACGATTTTAAAGATCTGTTTGATGGCTATCGCGATGAGGATGTTTACTTTAATATGCCCCAGCAATTTATGGCCAACCTACATGATGGGGCCATTTTAGACGCCATTCGTAAAGTCGAGATCATTATGGCGGTGGGCGAAACAGACCCCTTTGTACACAGCAACCGCGATTTTAGCGCCTTGCTTACGGGCAAAGAGATCCCACATCAGTTATACATTTGGGACAATTATGCGCATCGGCCACGATATTGGAAGCAAATGGTCAATTTGTACCTGTAAGGAAACACCATCTTCAAGTTTAGTCTACTACATATTCCCGGAGGCTTTTTTTAGTTAAAAATCAAAACTACGCTTGCAATAGTTGATATGGACAACCAGGCTACATCGCTATTTAAAAAAATAACTGAGATGCAGCAAAGCGGCGAACCTGGTTCCGGCAGTAAAAGCAATCAGGCTACATCGCTATTTAAAAAAATAACTGAGATGCAGCAAAGCGGCGAACTTCGTTCCGGCAGTAAAGGCAATCCCATCAACGGGTGCCTGGTTTTTTAAGCGGGTAACCGTTTCAAATTGGGTTTCTTTCCACTGCACATTAAACAGGTTATTTATAGTTAAGCCAATTTCGTATTTGGGCCTGGTGTAATTCAATACCAGGTCATTGATAAAATAACCTTTGGCAACCAGGCTATAGTCGGCATTTGCCGGGCGGTCATCCAGGTACCGGTAACGCAAACTGCCGTTGAAGCCGTTTTTAAATGTGTAAGTTATGCCGCCGGTACTGCTCCAAACCGGTGCTAAAGGAATATAATTTGCTCCGGCCGGGTCATCCAGCGACCTGCCATGGGCGTAATTTACATCTGCGTCGAAATACAAGGATTTAAATGGCTGGTATCGGCCAGACAGATCTAAACCAATGCGGCGGGTGCGGCCACTAAATTCTACCGAACCTCCATCGCCTGCGTATACATATTCTTTTTGCAGGTAACTATACCATAGGGCAGCGTTGAACAACAGTTTTTTGGCCGGTTTAAATACCATACCCAGATCGGCACCATATGCTGTGGGCAGGGTTTGCAAACCTCCCTGCGCCACTACCACCCGCGTATCATTAGAATGGAAGCCTTTGCCGGTTAATAAATACAGTTGGGTTTTATCGTTAACATGGTAGTAAAAATTTAGCTTGGGGCTAACTATATTATTATGGGCGGCATACACACCGATACCATTAAGCGTACTATCGGTGGCCAGCTTATTGTTATACCTGTAATAAAACTGATCAAACCTTAAACCGGTGTTCACCGAGAATTTTGAGCTGAACTGAAATGTTTCTCCCAGGTAGGCTCCGGCACTCAGTTCGGTAATATCACCCAATTTAACCGGATCGATAACCGTGAAGTTGTTGACCGTATGAGATAATTCTGAACCTTTAGTCATATCCAGCCGGGTATTAATACCCGCTTCCGTTGTCAGTTTAGTATTGCCAATATAGCCTTCATGCCGGTAGCTGCCATTATAGCCGTACAAATTGCGTGTTTCCCGCTGACGTATCTCGTCACCGTTAACTGTGTCTGCCAGGTAAAATGTAAAATTGGTATGCAGGTCAAATTTATAGCGCGAATAGTAGAGCTGGTTTTTGACGATGTCATGATTCGAAAGCCGGGTTAAAAGCTGGGCGTTCACATTGGTGCGCGATGTTACCCCGCCCTCGTTGGGGTCAAGCGCGCCGTAAAACCCAACGATACCCTTGCTTACCGCGCTTTCCGGGATCTGTCCGGATGCTTTCCAGGCACTGTAGAAAGTGGATGCGCTAAAGGTCAGCCAGTTGTTGGCATTTAGCCGGCCATGATATTTGGTAAAAAAGTTAAAGCGTTTAAAATGCTGCGGATTATCAAAATAACTATCGCTGTACCGGTATTCCGAAGCGGCATACCAGGACTGTTTATTGGCCTTAGCTTTTTGGCCAAGCAGGTTAACCATGCCAAGCACCCGGTAGGTATTAAACTGTCCGCCTTCTATTTTAACCTGGTTAGCGTCAATCGCGTTGGCAGTATTAAAGTTCACAAAGCCGGTCACGGCCAGGTCGCCTTTCTCCGCATTATACATCCCTTTTTGATAGTTGGTGCTTTCTATCGTTTCGGGGATAATAAAATGGCTGTCGGCATAACCCTGGCCATGTGCCTGCGAAACCATATTTACCGGCATATAATCAACGCTCAAATTGATATCGGTACCATGGTCATTGTCAAATCCCCGCAGGAAAATCTGTTCGGCTTTACCGCCACCCTGGTGCTGGCCTATGAACAGGCCTGGCACTATACGTAACATTTCCTGCGAGTTAGCTACTCCCCTCATTTTTATGTCTGTTTCGCTGATGATTTTATAAGGGTTGGCCGCATCGGCGGTTATAACCACATCGCTCAGCTGTGTTGGCTGCTGGCTAATAACAACTACCTGTCCGTTACTAAAATCGCTTAGCGACAACGTTTCTTTATGATAGCCAATTGCAGATATGGAAATGGTTTTAACCGATGCAGGTATGTTTTGGTATACGAAGCGGCCTGTTTCATCAGTAATACCGGTTTTGTTTCCGGGTTGCAATATTATAGTTACACCTTTTAACGGAACCCGTGTGGCGCTATCAATTACCCTGCCTGTTAAATGAGCGGTTTGCGAAAACGAGTGTTGGCTACAAATCAACAGAACAGCAATAAGCAGGTAATAACGCATACGATGGACAAGGTTTACTAAATAAACAGTGCTTTTTTCATTCGGGCCGATAAAAACACGGTAATAGAAAATACTGCAACAGCAAACACTAACCACAATTCGTAACCGGTAAATTTCAGTATTACCTGCGTAATCAGGTTAGGTTGATTAAAAGCCCTTTCGGCCATCCAGGCCAAAGCCGCTATCCCGGCCAGTATGGCCGCGCCCGTTTTGAAAAAGGGATAAACCGATGTCCTGCTCATCAGTATCAGCCATGGAACGATTATGGCGATTACAAACAACTGCATCAGTTCGATACCAATATTAAAACCAAGGATGCTCAGCGTCAATGTGAGGGCGCTTAAATTAAGATTGGACAAAACCGAAGCAAATGCCAATCCGTGTATAAGACCGAAACCCGCTGCCACCCGGGCCTCCCTACCTGGAAATATAGGATAGACGGCGTGTATGGCCGAAACCAGGATAGAAATGGCAATCAATACTTCTACCGGTTGCGCGGGAAGGCTGATCCAGCCTAAAGCCCCCAATAGTAAGGTAATAGAATGACCGATAGTAAACGCCGTTACAATTTTTAATAAATTCCTGAGGCTGCATTTAACACCGCCAAAACCACCCCATTGTTTTTTATGAGGTAAGAGCATGGATGGCAGCAATAGCACGATCAGGAACAACAGGTGATCGGTTCCCTCCTTGATGTGCTGCATGCCTAAAGCAAGCATACTTTTGAAACCTTTAAACCAGCTTCCCTGCTGTAAATTTATTTCCAAAGGATATATCACATTATCTTTGGTGTTCCAGCTGATTACCATTGCATCTACCGAAGAGGTATTTAAATTTCCGGCCTCCCAATCGCTACGGATAGAAACGAGGGCGGCGTGGTTAACAACCTGGTGCATAATCACATCATAATCGAGCATAAACTTCCGGGTGCTTTCGCCCGGCAGCGGTATGATAGCAACTTTGGCAACTACTTCCCAATAATCTATGCCGTTCTCGATATATTTCCCTTTGTCCATCCCTAAAGCTTCTATTTCAACGTTCCATGGAGCAGTTTTTTGTGTGTAGGCATGAATGTGAGCTTTAAGATATTCTTTTAACTGAGGCCCAAATTTTTCAATAAGTGTTTCGGGGTTTTTAGATATATTGTTACCAAAAGCAAGTTCCAGTTCTGATAGGGGCATCTGGAGCTCAAGTGCAGCACTGTTGGGGCTTGCATCCAAAAAAACAAGCGTATTAGGCGTTTGATGCGCGGCCGCAATTGTTGGCCTTAATGCCGTAACAGCAAAAAAAGTTGCAAAAATAAACAGCCGCCAACTGTTTTTATGGCGACTGTTTATTGAAAAGATGTTACACATAATTTCTGTATTTTTTTTTATAAAGCTATATAATCACGGGTGTGGTCCCTCATAACAGTATGGTAGTGAATTCCTGAAAGCACCACACCTGTTTGGCAAATAAACTCTATCCAAACGCTTGGCCCATCTATCCTGACATAATCGGTATTAGTTGTTAAAAATGAGCTGGCCGTACCGGCAACGGCAGATGTATTGCTGGCATAAGTAACGTAAGTATTTGCAAGCTCATTTTGATAAATGGTAGTAAAAGCAGCTGCTGCAGTGGCATCCACATCATTGATCCATGGCATCATGGCTGCCAGCACTTTTGCCTGCGCGGCGCTGCTCAACGCACTTACTTTAATTCCCTGTTTGGTAGTTGGGAATGTATTTGTGGTAGAACCTGGAACCATTAAACAGTCGGAAAAAGTACTGGATATTTTTGCCGAAGCCAGTTCTGCACTTGTGAAAGAGCCAAGCATTTCCTGCATCGCAGTATGCTCTGATTCCAATGGGCCGCTATAAGTAGTTCCGCTTAAAGTAAATGAACCTTTTGGCTCTACTCCCTGGTGCAAAGGTGTAATACTGGTAACGCTTCCGTTATCATAAGTAATATTTTGCGCGTAGTGGTGGCCACCAATCTGTAGCATCCATTTTCCGGTTGTACTTGGAGTGCCCAAAAATGCGATAATATAGTTACCGGAAGAATAGCCGGAAGCAGTTTGCCCCAGGTAATCGTCGGCAGCCATAACTTGTGAAAACTCGTCATAACCTTCACCGCTACTTGTACCGAAGGCTGCCGCTGCAACAGCCTTAGCTGCCGCTAATTGTGTGCTGGTTAAGCTGCTAAATGCCAATCCGTTTCTGCACGAAACCCCGCATGGTAAATTCGACCATCTTTTGGCATTGCTAAGGTTCAGCGTAAGTACAACAGTTGCTTGCTGTGAAGTACTAAGCGTTGCTAAAAAAGCATTAGCTAAGCATACCACTTTTGATGCGGTGGTAGCCGATGTAGAGCAACCTGTGGTTGTTGTACCTGCACTATTTACAGTGACTGAAAAGCTGCAAGTTTGCCCGCCGAAAGTAATAGCAAAAGAGGCGGTACCACTCGACGCCGGCGTACCCGCAATGGCATAGGTAATGTTGCCCGCCCCGCTGGCTAATGTACCCGCTGCTAAAGTTGCTGTTAACCCGGTAACCCCGGTTGATGAGATAGCGGTACCCGCGGCATAAGTTTTCCCGTTTCCGCCGGTATACGGAACCGTTGCTGTTCCGGTAAATGCGGTTGAGGCGTAGGCCGTTCCTGAAATTGTTGCACTGGCACAAGTTAATGTACTTACAGATGCCGTAGTTGTAGTGGTACCCGAATCGCTGCTGCTTTTTTTGCAGGCCTGGATTACCAGCAATACGCTTAGGCTGAGGGCCGGTAATAAGATAAATAATTTAGTTTTCATGAGTTAACTATTTGTTAAATAAATACACAGTTTTTTAAACACAGTGTAAACGTAGCGGCTAACCATAATTTAAAACAGGGTGTATAGATGAATGGCCTTTTTTTAGTGGTGAGCGGGCTATTGTTGGCCAAACCAATATCATTTCAAGTCATGTTGCAGGGTTCAATAAGGGGTTCAAACAACTGTTAAACTGCATATTTTGCCATTTCATCTATACATTCAAGTCAATCACCGATGTTTTTATTTCCATGCGTGACTGATTGTGTTACTTTACCCCTATGTCAAAAATTAAAGCTGTTTCCATCATCCTGCATTTCGCCGGCTGGATAATACTTATGGCCATCCCGCTCATATTTCTGCATCGCGGCGGCAGCTTTGACGGTGACATCGTCCTTTTACAAAGCCCCGACTATTGGTTATTCGGACTTACTTTTATGGTGGTTTTTTACAGCAACGCATACTTTTTTGTTCCGCGGCTGCTGCTCCGTAAAAAACATGTTTTTTTTGGAGTCGCTGTTTTTTTCCTGTTCTTCGGTGTTTATTGCATCCGGCCGTTTGACCGCTTGCTGCATATCAGGGAAAAAGAGGACGATAGCCGGCGACCTGGTAACCGGCCACCTTTCAATGGGCCCGGCCATGAAAGTTATCAGCATGTAGGGCCTTCGGAACAAGGCGCCAATTTGCCATCCTATCGCGATAGGCCTTTAAGCCGGTCGCCGTTTGGGCAGCCGCTGGATATTACCAGTTTTTTCATTTTTTTTACGGTAATTGCCTTGAGCACCGCCATTAAAACTATCCGGGAATGGCTGCTTACCGAGCAAAGGGCCGCCCGGGCCGAGGCGGATAAAGCAACCGCCGAGCTCTCTTTTTTAAAAGCGCAAATCAATCCGCATTTTTTGTTCAATACCATGAACAATATTTACACGCTGGTTTTAACCAGGGATGATCATGCTGCCGACAGTGTTTTGCGGCTTTCAAAAATCATGCGTTACGTTACCGAAGATATAACCGGGAATTTTGCCCCCCTGCAGCGCGAGGTTGATTGTATAGCCAGCTATATTGAACTACAACGTTTACGCACCGGTAACCTTACCGCTGTTAATTTTGAGGTAGAAGGCGACATAGAGGGAAAACAGATAGCCCCCCTGTTGCTGATGACCTTTATTGAAAATGTTTTCAAATACGGTGTTAGCAAACATGAAAGCACAACCATCCAAATCAAACTGGTTATCAGCGAAACTACCCTGTACTTTTATTGTAAAAACCGGATATTCGGTTTAAATAACAGCGATAACCACAGCACCGGGATAGGCATCAAAAATACCCGCAAACGTTTAGATCATTTATATACCGGCAGGTATATATTAAATATCAGCAACGATAACCAGGAGTACATTGTTCAGCTAACCTTACCAACTTAACTATGATCCTTAAATGTATAGCCATTGATGATGAACCTTTAGCGTTACGGCTTATTGGCGAATATGTATCGCGGTTTCCGGCACTGCAACTCA
The DNA here is from genome assembly GCF_056404995.1 of Mucilaginibacter sp. P2_A5. Lineage (NCBI taxonomy): Bacteria > Pseudomonadati > Bacteroidota > Sphingobacteriia > Sphingobacteriales > Sphingobacteriaceae > Mucilaginibacter > Mucilaginibacter sp. P2_A5. The sequence continues at coordinate 47,437 of NZ_JBFUCY010000043.1, read as the reverse complement.
TCCGCACATTCGAAGACGCAATTTCGGCGGCCGAATTCTTAAAAAACACAACCATCGACCTGCTTTTTCTGGATATCAACATGCCCGATATATCGGGCATCGACCTGCTCAGATCGCTGGCCGCAAAGCCCATGGTTATTTTCACAACCTCGTACCGGAAATATGCCTATGACGGCTTTCAACTGGAGGCGGTTGATTTTGTTGAAAAACCAATAGAACTTGACCGTTTTACCAGGGCTGTAGAAAAAGCGCTTGCATTTTATCAATATAAGAACCGGGCAAGTGAAAAACCGAATACTACAGACGATAGTCTGTATGTCCATTCCGAATACCGGATTGTAAAGATCAACCTGAACACCATCGAGTACATTGAAAGCATGGAAAACTATATCCGCATTCATTTAACCGACGAAAAACCTGTATTTACGTTAATGACATTAAAAGAGGTGTTGAAAAAGCTGCCTGCCGATAAATTTCAGCGCATCCATCGCAGCTATATTGTCCCGGTAAGTAAAATAAAATGCATCCAAAATCGGAAGGCACAACTAACGGATGTTGAATTGCCGGTGAGCGATGCGTATTATGAAGGCATCCGCGGTTTGGTTACGCCAGGCTAAAAGCAGCATGCGTAAAGCCAAGTTATTGATTATTGATTATTGATCAATCCAAATACGCTGATTAATAGATACCTGATTTGTACGACAGACTGTAGTACAAATCAGATATCTATTAATCTATTGGTTAAGGTAAAACGAGAATATCTTTTACTGCGAATTGCGGCATGTTTTAAACTAAACACCCGGTAATAGTTATTTCTTATCGCAAACCAGGAAAACCACGCCCATTGCGGGCACGTTAACTGTTATCCCTCCACTGGTAGTTGATGAATTCGCCGCCAGCGTTGCATAATTTGACGGACCGCCAACATCGCCGGCCGGGCCGTTGTTGTTAATGGTTACTTTGCCAGAGTACAACCCGTTATCGGTACCCCCTTTCAGGGTGTAATAGTAGTAGTTAGAGCCTGTATAGTAATTTTTGAAATTAATGTTAACTACCTTATCAGTACTGCCTTTATTTATCAGTGTAACGCCGGCCTCCCCCGAAGTAAACGACGATGCATAACTTACAATATCCGTACTCCCGGTTACTGCCGAACTGATCATCCTGTCGCCGAAGTATTTTTGAAAATAATACAGGTAATAAAACGCCGGGCGCGGGGTAAAGTTTGCTGTACCATCCTGGTTATAGCTAAATAAACCATGATCGTTACCATCGCTGCCGCCATTGGCCAAATCCCAGCGGCAGGCCATACTCACCTGGTTTTTAATCAATTCGCCCAGCACCAGCACAGCGTGCACACCATTTACATAGGATACCTGCTGCCTTGAACCGGCGGCAAATATATTCCACTCGTCCATAGCAACCGGTTTTGGCGCCACGCCCGCTTTTTGAACGGAACTGTTAACCCAGTTTAGCATCGAAGCTGTAACCGCCGATGGAGTTGCCAGGATGACTTCGGGTGTTGAATTTTGATTAAAAGGCGTATAATAATTATGCACCACAAAAAAATCGGGCGATGAGCCGGCGGCAGATAATACGCCCGCATTCCAATTTTGTACGCCTACCGAATTGTTTTGGTCATCCGCGTCGGTAAGCACAATACCAATTTTAATGGTGGCGCCTATGTCGCTGGCGGCTTTACGCATCGAATCGGCAAAAACCTTAAAATGGGCTCCGTATAGCTGGCCTGTCAGAATTTCGGGCTGGCCATCCTTATTTTTTGATATATCAATACGATACCCGGCTTCCCAGTTACCAAAATTTTCGTTGCCAACCTCCCATAATTTGGTCCGGCCCTTATCATTCCTAACCCATTGAGCGGCATAATGCGCAGCAGTTTCAACCGGGTGATCGCTCAAACCATAACGGGCATACCCATAATTTACAGTGATAATACCCGTGCTATTGGTTTTTTGTAACAGCGAATAGTAATTACTAAGGCTTATCGACCAGCTATCGGTTAGCAAACCGCTCCAATACCCGGTAGCGGGATCGGCAGTGCCATCGGCTTTTAATAACCGGGCAGGTACATCAGTGGGTGTGCCACCCGCAGGCAGATCATAAAAGTAAACATCAGATAAACTGCCCCCCGGCGCCCTGATAATATTGGGCGATAGATTGGTAATGTTTTTTACCAGGCCCGCATCGGTATATTGACCGGTAAATGGATTCATATTATTGCCAAACAAGTTTTTTGAAACTTTTGATACCACTTGTGCAAAATCCGCGGTTACAGTTATTGACGATGCAGTTGGTTTAGCCACGCTTTGCGTAGCCGGCTTTGTAAATGTCTTGGCCTGCCAGCTATCTAAAAAAAAGCCTTGCGAAACCGCGATGCCAGGGTCTGTTGGCGATGTAATTGGGCCGGTTGCCCCTACATTACCTGTATCAACAACTGTTGTTGTATCAGTCTTTTTATCCTTTTTGCATGCCGTTAAAGTTATAAGGGCCAATAATATTACATACACACTATTTATTATCAATTTCATTTTCCTGTTGTTTACCGTCGCGGTATTTATATGGCCATTTATCAGCCTTTGTTTGTATTTTTAATTAAGCTACCGATGCTTTTAAGCCAACGTGCGGGCTATGCATAAAACCTGCAACCATGTAGGTCGACCTGAACTCGTTGGGTGTAAACTGTTTTTTACGTTTAAATATCCTGTTGAAATTGGATATGTTGTTAAAGCCGCACTCATAGGCTATCTCGGCCACGGTGGTGGTGGAGTCAATGAGCATCCGCGATGCATGCCCTAACCTTATTTCGTTTAGGCTATCGGTAAAGGTTTTGCCGGTACGTTTTTTTATAAACCTGCTAAAAGAGGCTTCGGGCATGTGAACAACACGGGCAACTTCGGCAAGGGAAACTTTCCGGTTGTAATTGTTATTCATATGCTCAAATACTTTTTCGATACGGCGGCTGTTGTGATAAAATTTTTCGTTAATAAAGCTGGGGTCCGACAGGGTTTTCATATCTGCCGATGTTGACAGTTCATGCAATATGGATAGCAATTCTAAAACAGATGTAAAACCGCTTTGCTTATTTAGCGCCATGATGCGGTTTTTAACCGCCAAAATTGTTTCGGGCGAGAAAAGCACCCCCATTGGCGCACGCTGCAGCATTCCTTTTAAAAAACTAAGCTGATTACGGCGTAAAAATTTCTCGTCAAAAAGGTCTTTATGAAACTGAATTACAATTTCGGTTACCGCCTGGCTTTTACACTCGTTGGTAAACCAGCCATGGTAAAGGCCAGGGCCTATCAGCACCAGCTCCAAATCGTCAATAACCTCTATATGTCCGCCAACAACACGTTTTGCCCCTTTGGCGTTTAAAACCAAATGAAGCTCGTAATCGTCATGGTAGTGAAGCGGCCCTTCAAAATTATTATCAGCCTTCGCAAAAACAGTAAAGCAATCGCCTGCTGTCAGCGGGGTATTTTCGCGCATTACATTGCTTGTCGTCATAAATAATCTATATCACAAAATCAAAAACAAGTTAGTTAGCTAAGTATTTGCATAGGGATAATAAGCTGCTCTATTTTACTGCGGGCTCATCGGTCTGCACCTTAGCTGCAACATCATCTGCTATCATCGTCCCGGAGGCGTTGCCCATCGCTATCAATACTTTAAAACTCACAGCCTTTTGGGGTATTTTAATCACTTTGGTATAAAGCGTCCATTGCTCGTCGCCGGTTAGGCGGGCAATGTTTTCGCCGCCATCTATTTCTTTATCACCGCTATCTAAAAAAGCTACGCCGAATATGGCCCCGTTCCAATCATTTTTACCTTTAACTACATTTAATGTTTTTAACCAGGCGCTAAATTCGATGGATGTAGTTTTTTTAGGAATCCGGACGGTTTGATCAATCCCCAGCCATTTATCAGTGCCGGTGGCAATTATCGCGCAGCTGGCCTTCCCGCTTTTAAAATCCCAGGGGGTAATTTTGCCACCGTTATCGTTCCAACTGTCTAAATTATCCTCAAAGCCACCATTCCCGAGCAGATTTTTTTGAGCTGCGGCCGTGAATGCTGCAAGCATAAAAGCCAGGCCAAATAATAATCTGAAAATTTTATTCATGATCATTCGCGTTAACATTCTTGAAAATGCCATCATCTTTAAGGCAAATGCCGTTATTGATGATGGCTTTCAATGTATAAAGGGGTATTAAATTATGCCTACATCGTCCAGGTAAAACAAAGTGGTATTACCACTAAATTCCTGGAAAACAAGGGAGGTGAAATTTTTAGGAGCTGTGCCTCCTGTTGGTGTAAACGCAGCCATCGGAATATTAAAGTTTGTCCAAACGCCTTCTTTTACAACAATCGGAACCGCGATGTTAAAGTTGTAATCCAATATCACGTGGATAACTTTATTGTCGCTGCCTTTACCGCCGTATATAGCCATTTTGATACTTTTTACAACCGGGATATTACCTGGGGCCTGCAAAACAAAGCCATCATAACCGCCTGCATATTGTACTTTGATGGCTTTTGTTCCCCTTAAAACGGCAGTAGTGTTGTTATTATCGGGCGAGTTGCTCCAGCCGTAATCCGACCAGTTATTTTCAAAGCTATCTTCAAAACCAGCCTGGGTAAAGCCAAATGGTACAGTTGTGAATGTTTCGATATTGGAGATAGGATTGTACCCGTTAGAAGCCAGCGGCCCTGTTGTTGTACCACCACCTAACGATGCTGTTGTGGTAATTGATAATACATTGGCGCCCGTTAAGCCTGCCGGCACTTTCACAGTAGCCTGGGTAGACGTAAATGAAACTATTTGTGCTGATGTAGTACCAAATTTAACGCTGCTGAGTCCGTTAAATGTAGTTCCCTTAATCACGATCAAATCTCCTGCGTTACCGGCGGTAAAGTTCACCGATGTAATAGACGGGAAAGGCTGCTCGATGATAAAATCAAAATCAACCGAGCCATGCTGGGTAACTACCTTCAACTTATTAGGTGTGCTTGCGTCGCTAAAAGGCACATTTGTAGGTATAGTAATAATAAGGCTTTTATCTGTTGCCAGCGCAGTGTTAAAATAAATTTCGACACCATTAACGTAGATATGCGTTGCACTGCCCAGGTTTGTACCCAAAATCATATACGGCGTATATATTTTACCCGATGTAGTGGTTGAATCAAATGGCGTTGGCCTTTGCTCGTCATAAGTTAATGACGAGTCGAGGGTTAGCCGGTGTACAATTGATACCATGGTATCTTTGGTAAGTGTGCGCACACGGGTAATAGTGGGGGCGCCTGTTCCGTAATTGTTTTTATCCTTTTTACAGGATTGTACCGCAAGTGTTGTCAACACTACCAGCAGCAGGTACAGGGATACCGGTGTTTTAAATATATTTTTCATGTTAATGCTTTTTATTATTTGAATACGTAAGGAACCGGTGGATCTAATAATTTAGGGTCGGTTGCGGTTTCAGTTTGCGGATAAGGGAACACAAAGAATGAACTCTGCGCTACATTTTTCTGGCTGTATACAACCGGTGGGGTATCATTACTGAATGTGCCACGTTCCTGGTTACTTAATATGGCTACCGCTTTAGGGTGGTTTACGTTTAAAATGCCCTGCCAGCCATCCATACGACCCAAATCAAACCAATAATCAAATTCAAAGGCAAGTTCCATCCGGCGTTCGTGCAGGATATCGCTCTTGGTAAATGACGTTACCGTATTTAAACCAGCCCTGTTCCTGATCATGTTGTAATATTTTAAAGCAAGCGGATCGGTAGTGCTGCTGTTGCTGCCTAAAATAGCTTCTGCCTCAATCAGCAAAACTTCGGCGTAACGCATCAGGTAGGTATTATTTGCGGCCGATTGCGCCGCGCCTACCCCGCCATTGTCTGCGGGCGTACCTACTACATATTTTTTCATAGCCGCTTTGGTACCTTGTGAGTTAACATTACCCGGAACAGTAAAACCTCCATCGGCCTGGTCAATTTCGGGGTACTTATCGCCGGCCAGCATTATAGTGGCATGTTTGCGGTTATCGCCCGGCTCATAAGCTCTTTGAAAATCAATTGTCGGTCCCACTACAGAATAGCCATCGCCAGTGCCTGTAACACCACTTATTGCCCATGACGCCTGTATCGAGTTGCCATGGCCGTAAGATGCACCACCCGCCCATTGCAGCGCCGCAACAGATTCTTCGTTATTGTTGTTAACAGTTTTAAACAGGTCATCATAATATTTACCATCTATCAAACCGGTATAGCCGCCTGTAGCAATTTGGGTATCATTAATATAACCACGGTACAATTTAAATTCACCACTATTGATCACCTTCTCTGCCTCGGCGCGGGCTTTGGTATAATCTTCCATATACAGGTAAACCTTTGCTAATAGCGCCGATGCCGAACCGCTTGAAACATGCCCCTGTGCCTGGCTCGATCCGCTACGGATCATGGCGGTACAATTAGCCTCGGCAAATTTCAAATCGTTAATGATAAATTTATATACATCGGTAACCGGGTTGGTGTTCACCTGAAAATTGGTCACAAAATCTTCGCTGTTTTCGATGATAGGTACATTACCCCATAACCTTACGATGTGGAAGTAAGCTATAGCACGCATAAAATGCGCCTCGCCGAGGGCGTTGTTCTTCACAGCCGCATCAATTGATGCAGGCGCGTTAGGCAAGTTATTGATGAGTGCGTTTGACTGTGCAACAACCGTAAACAACGAGTTCCAGGCATCAGCAAGGCGGGGGTTAATATTGGTGAGCGAGAAGTTGAACAGGCTTATCACATCATCAGAGTAGGTACGCCCGTTACCGCCTGCCAATTCTGTAATTGCCCAGCCTGCTTTATTGTTCCAGTTAAACCACGGCGAGTTATACAGCGCATTGGTACTTGCGGCTACCTGGTCGTTTGTTTTGTAAAAGTTGTCTACGGTAATGGCGTCTTCCGGTGCCCTGTTAAAAAAATCCTTTTTACAACCGGTTACTGTGAATGTGCTCATCACCGTAACCCCTATAAAATATTTTATATATCTTTTCATGTTAAATTCTCTTTATGGGTTAAAATTCAGCGTTAACACCAAATGTTATCGTACGCGCAGATGGGTAGCGGCCCAGGTCCACATTTGTTAAAAATACGTTCTGGTTCATGGCGCCAACTTCGGGGTCCAAACCTTTGTATTTAGTAAATGTGTACAGGTTTTGGCCGCTTGCGTATACTTTAAGCCTGTTCAGTTTTATTTTGCGGGTCCATTTTTGCGGCAGGTTCCAGGCAAGGTTTACATTCTGGATCCTTAAGTACGAACCACTTTCTAAAAACCTGTCGGATGTGAACAGATTGGGGTTATCCAAACCGGCGCGCGGAGCGGGGATATTAGATGTTGGATTGCCTGGGCTCCAGAAATTGGCAGATGATTGCAGCTGGTTCACGTACAAACCCGATAAGCCCGCGGTTGTATAGCTTAACGCGTTTAATATTTTGGCACCATATGAGCCCGTGAGGAAAATATTAAGATCAACAGATTTATAGGAGAATGTATTGGTGATACCGTAAGTAAACTTAGGGTTAGGGTTGCCCAGGTAGGTTTGATCTTTTTCATCAATCAAACCGTCGTTATTTATATCCTTATACCTGATATCGCCTAACCATGTGCCTGTAGAGCTGTTTGCAATCGGCCTGCCAAACTGGGGTTTTGAACCGGCCAGCTCCGCGTCGCTTTTAAATAAGCCATCAGTTACATAACCATAAAACTCACCAACCGCTTGCCCTACTACAGTACGTGTAACGCTCCTGTTTAAGAAACCATTGGTAATATTGCCTGCAATAAACGGCGTTCCGTTGGCTAATGAAAGCACTTTGTTGTTATAGTGCGAGAATATTAAAGTGGTTGCCCATTTAAAATCTTTGCCTGCAATATTTTTGCTGTTGATAGAAAATTCGAACCCTTTGTTACTCAATTTACCGGCGTTAAAATATGGAGGATTTATTCCCCCGAGATAAGACCCTGCTGCTCCCTCACCTACTAAAAATGCCGGCAACGCTGCCTGAAAAAGGAAGTTTTTGGACGTTTTGTCGTAATAATCTGCTGACACATCTATCCGGTTATTAAACAAGCTGAAATCAACACCCAAATCGGTTTGGATACCCGATTCCCACGTGAGGTTAGCGTTTTTGATCTTGTCGATCAGGAAACCTGTTCCAAGGCCGGTTACCGATGGTTTTAACGCCGAGCCATACAGGTAGTTGGGTACGTTTTGGTTACCAACCTGTCCGTAACTGGCCCTTAATTTCACATTATCGGCAACACTTTTAATGCCGGCCATAAACGACTCTTCGGATAGGCGCCATGAAACCGCTACCGATGGAAAAAATCCTGTTTGATGGCCTTCGGCAAATTTCGATGACCTGTCTGAACGGCCGGTAGCCGTCAAGCTATATTTACTATTGAATGTATAAACTAAACGCGCGATACCCGATTGCATAGCCTGGCTACCCTTATATTCATCAATCCTGGCCGATTTGGCATCTCCCAGGTTGAGGGTTTGCAAATCGTTGCTATAAAAACTTTGCGCATAGGCACTTATGCCGTTCCATTGCGCCTCGTTAACCTCGTAACCCAGGGTAGCATATATATTGTGTTTTTTTGCAAATGTGTGGTTGTATGAAAAATACTCTTTCCATCCCCAGTAAATTTGCGTTTGCCATGATTCGGTTAAATTGGCAGTTTTGTTAATGTAACCACCCCAGGCATAGGTAGGATTAAACTGCAATGCTTTCGACCAGTTAAAATCGCCGTTAACTTCAGACCGCAAGGTTAAATCGCGGTATATTTTTATATCTGCATATAGGCTGCTATTAATATTGTGCCTAACCAGCGTATTGGTTAATGACAAAGCCTGCGCTACAGGATTTATAGAACCACCTGTAGCGTTATCGCCGGTAAGAATAGGGCCCGCGAATGAACCATCAGGATTCCTGACCGGTACATCCGGCGCGCTTAATAGCGCGGTGTATATAATACCGTTATTGTCGCTAAGCCCTCTGTTTTCTTCACTACGGGTTCCGCCTATTACAGCGCCAAACTTCAGCCATTCCTTAACCTGGGTATTGATGTTTGAGCGCAGGCTATAACGTTTGTAAGTGCTGCCCAGTATGGTGCCCTTTTGATCAAAAAAGCCGCCTGATACATAGTAGTCCAAGCCATCTTTACCGCCTGATACCGACAACTGGTGACTTTGTTGCGGCGCCGTTCTGAAAACTTCCTGCTGCCAATTGGTTCCCTGGCCTAAAAGTTCGGGCGAAGCAAATTCGGCCCGCCTGGCTACCTGTACGTTATCGGCAAGCGCGTTTTGTAAAACCGCGTATTGCTGCAGGTTCATCATCGGCAAAAATTTACCTTGCTGCTGAAAACCGTAGTAACCATCATAACCTATACGGGCGCTTCCGTTTTTACCGCGTTTGGTGGTAATAATAATTACACCGTTTGAGCCTCTTGAACCATAAATAGCTGTTGACGAAGCATCCTTCAAAACATCTATCGATTCGATATCGCTTGGGTTAAGCAGCGACAACGGGCTTACGGCAACTTCATCGTTATTACCTAAGGCAACAGAACGGCCACTGGTAGCCCGGTTAGTGGCATCGCCAAATATGGGTACACCATCAATAACGTACAATGGCTCGTTTGAACCCGATAGTGACGATATACCGCGGATGTGAACCGATGTTTGGCTACCCGGCGCGCCTGAATTTTGCGTAACCGTTACACCGGCAACCCTGCCCTGCAACAACTGATCGACACTTGATTGCGGAACGTTGGCAATATCTGATGCTTTTAATGATGATATGGCCCCGTTTACATCCTGCCGTTTTTGCTGGCCGTAGCCAATAACCACCACATCAGATAGCGCGGTAGACATGTTGACTAATACAACGTTAATAATCGTTTTTTTACCGATAACAACGTCCTGCGATTTCATCCCGATAAATGAGAAAGTAATCTCGGTAGCTCCATTTGGTATGCTGATGCTGTAGTTACCGTCTTTATCGGTTACAGCGGAGGCCTGGCTGTTTTTTACTCTGACAGATACTCCCGGCAAGGTGATACCCTTGTCGTCTGTTACTGTTCCTTTGATTACTGTAGCCTGGTTTTGCGCCCCTGCCCGGAAGCATACAAAAAGAGACAAAAACAGCAATGCCATTCGTAGAATTTTTCGCATAATAATTGGTTAATTGATAATTGATCTATTGTTTATTTTTGGTTGTACTAACTGGTACAAAAGCCTCCCTTAAGCCGCAAATAAATTATTGGGGGTAAACGCGGGGCCGAACTTCTTCAAACAGGCGTTTAAGTTTAACCCGGCAATAAATCACGGGTTACTCTTTTCCATTAAAATTTATAAACTACTTTTTAGGATTAACATGCAGCAGATGTGCTAAAGCAGCTGCTGCATATTGGTTTTGTTGAGGGTAAAATTATATGGTAAACAACGCCCGGTTGTGGATAAATAGGGGCACAAATGTCAACTATGATTAAAATATTAATTATCAGTAACTTAATTAAAATAAATGAAAGTATTTGTTAAAAAATGGCATAAAAAGGTTACAAATGTATCCCCCTAACGGTTTAGTATTACATTTTATACTGAAAGAATAGTATCACTTTGACAAGGTCGACGCGCAATTTTACCCGGAGTTTTCGGGATGACACTTTGTTGCTGATGCATAAAAGAAGCGTTACACTTTGATACACAGTATCGCCTTTGAAAAGGTTTATGATTTGATTGTTTGAACCTATAGGGAGTTCACTTAGAGGTCGTTTAAAATTAAAAAAAAGACCATCGAGTATCCATCAGGATGATCCTGAAAAAAAGGGGGATGACGTGTTGGCTTTAGAGCATCACAACAACCATGTCGAGCGCAGCGTGGCAATCGCGAACTATGCAAGTCCGCCCTACATAGTCGCAATTGCTTCGTTCCTTATAATGACGTATTTGTAAGTAACTGATTATCAAGTATGTTTTTTATGCAATCTATGTCATTGCGAGGAATGAAGCAATCACGAACTATACAGAGTGGACTTGCATAGTTCGCGATTGCCACGCTATCGCTCGCAATGACATGGTTGTTGTGAGTATCTAAAGCCAACACGTCATCCCCATTTTTTTTCAGGTTTACTTGATGGGCACCTCGCAACGACATAATTAAATTAAAATATACTAATAATCAGCAACTTACAAACATGTCATTATAAGGCACGACTCCACGTTAAGATTCTACCTCTTCGGCAGCTTCAGCATATTTTGAGGGGATGGTATTGTACTCGGCCTTAAACATCTTCACAAAATATTTCTGGCTCTTGAAGCCTACTTTATGGCAAATCTGCGAGATGGTTAAATGGCCGGTTTCCAATAGCTGGGCAGCGCGTTTCAGCCTCATGGATCTAACCAGTTCGTTAGGGGTTTTACCTGTCATGGCCAGGATTTTTTTATAGAGTGTATACCTGCTTACAAAAACTTCGTTACTCAGTTCCTCAACAGAAAAATTGGGATTGGAAATGTTATTATCAATCAAAATAAGCACCTTTTTTATAAACTGCTCATCCGGCGAATCGGTATGCATCTCAGTCGGGCTTACTTCTACCTGCTTGGTATAAGTTTTACGCATGCTTTCCTGCTGGCTCAGTATGTTCCTGATTTTTGATTGTAGTATCTCGAAATTAAAAGGTTTTGTCAGGTAATCTGTTGCGCCGGTTTCCAGTCCTTTTAATTGCTGGTCTTCGCCGGTTAAAGCGGTTAACAATATTACCGGGATGTGCGATGTACGTTTATCATTTTTTATTTTTAAGCAAAGGTCGATGCCATTCATCTCGGGCATGCTGATGTCGCTTACTATCAGGTTAGGATGTTGCGCCAGCGCCTTTTGCCAGCCTTTTTTCCCGTTTTCGGCCTCGATTACGTTGAACGCCGATTTTAAATTATCCTTAATATAAAACCTGAAATCTTCATTATCTTCAACCAATAACACGGTTGGCTTTTTGCCGTCGCGGCTTTCTTTATGGGAGTCAATTTTAGACAAACCATTTAACAGAGCAGGTTCAATGGGATGATCGGGAGGCAAAAGCGTGTCTGTAAAAACACTGATATCCAATTGCACCAGTGGCAACAAAACTGTAAAGCAGCTACCCTGGTCCACTTCGCTCTCTACATAAATTTCTCCTTCGTGCAGCTTTACAAACTCTTTGGTTATAGATAGGCCTATGCCGCTGCCCTGGTTAAGCATCGACCCAGGCAAGTCGTTCTGAAAAAACGGGTCGAAAATTTTGTCCAGCTTATCGGCAACAATACCAATGCCCGTATCAATAACCCTTATTTCTAATAACTGCTGTTCGGTTGCTTTTTTATCAATCAGGTTAATCAAAACGCTTACCTGGCCACCCTCATGTGTAAACTTATAGGCATTTGACAGCAGGTTGAACATGATGCGTTCTATTTTATCATGATCAAAACTTGTATAATAGGTCTCTATTTCAGAGTCGAAAATAAAGCGTATGCTTTTTTGATCGGCTACATCGGTAAATGCAAACGAAAGATCTTTAATAAAGCCAATGATGTCGCCGTTCATTTTATGCAGCTTTAACTCCTGGTACTCCATCTTCCTGAAATCAAGTAATTGGTTTACCAGGTTAAGCAGGCGTTTGGCGTTACGGTTTACCAGCATTAGCTGCCGTTGTACTTCCGGCTCGGCAATTTGTTTCAGGATCTTATCCACCGGGGCCATAATGAGCGATAGCGGGGTACGAAACTCGTGACTTACATTGGTAAAGAATTTAATTTTCATTAAATCCAACTCGTGCATGCGCTGGGCCTCCTCCCGCTCCTTTTCAATAGAAAATTGCAACCGTATTTTCTGGATGCCCCTTCTCCTTAAATATAACAATGAACCTACCGCCAGTAAGGTATATAAAATATAAGCCCAGGTGGTTTTCCAAAATGGCGGCGATATATTGATATTTAATGTAAGCTCGTGCCCATTCCAGCTTTCATTATTGCCCGCGCGTACCCTAAACACGTACCCACCTGGGTCCAGGTTGGTATAAGTGGCTTTCCGAACCTTGTTATCGGCATTTATCCAGCCCTTATCAAAGCCATCCATTTTATACTGGTACTTTATTTTATCGGGGTTAAAGTAATTAAGGGCGGCAAACTCAATAGCAAATACGTTGTCGTTATATTTAAGTTTAAGATCTTTTAAATCGACGATGGACTGTGTTAATATCACCGAGCCGTTCACTTTATCTCCTGCTTTTAACGACTGGTTAAAGATCTGTAAATCGGTAAATACCAAATTTGGCGGGTTTTTACTATCCAGGATATTTGAAGGCTTAAAAATATTAAAGCCATTACCACCGCCAAACAGCAACTCCCCTTCCCTGGTTTTGTACGATGAATTTTCAGTAAACTCACGCCCCTGCAAGCCTTCAGTTTCATTGTAATTAACAAAGCGAAATTTAAGTTTGGCTGCCGAACGATCGATAAAAATGCTTGATAAGCCATTTGGCGTACTTACCCAGATATTGTTGCGGCTAACCTCCTGCATATCTATTACCGTATTGTCGGGCAGGCCGTCAAGCTTGTTAATATTGGTAAATTTTCCGGTTTTATAATCAAATATGCTGATGCCTTCGCGGGTGCTTACCCAGATAAGGCCATCTTTATCTTCTAATATGTTATTGGTATTGTTATTAATAAGGCTGCTGGGGTCTTTGTCATCATGTAAATAATGCAAAAACCGGTGGCTTTTTTTCTCTAAAAGATCTAAACCATAGGCGGTAACAATCCATAAATTTTTGTGCCTGTCTTCAATTACCGAACTTATATAATTGGAATGGACAGAGTTTTCGCTCATATCCCCCTCGTACCTGTAAAGCGCGACCACATTCCGGTTTTTATCCAGAACATTTAAACCTGCCGATAAGGTACCCACCAAAAGGTTGTGGTCGCTATCTTCGGCTATGGCGCAAACCCTGTCTTCAGATATGCTGTTGGCGTTGGCATCGCTATGCCTGTAATGCTTAAATACTTTACCGTCAAAGCAATCAAGGCCGCCATAGTAGGTACCTATCCATAATTTTTGTTCGTGATCAATAAACAGCTTCACTACCACGTTATTGGTAAGGCTGTTTTTATCGGCCGCGTTGTGCAGGTATTGTTTAAAGCCGCCTGTCTTCCTGTCCCAGTAAATCAGCCCTCCGCCGTTGGTGCCTATCCATATATTACCCAGTTTGTCTTCGGCAAAATTATTGACGTCGCTAAACGGCAGGCTGCTTTTATCAGACAAGTGATGCGTGTAGCTTGCAAATTTGATAATGCTTTGGTGATAATAACTTATCCCCCGCTTATAACTGCCGCACCAGATAATGCCAATGTCATCCACATAAACGCAGGTTAGGCTATTTTGGCCAACTGTTTTATCATCATCTTCGCGGTTAAGCAGGTATTGAGTTTTAAAGTCCTGCTTGTTGAGTAAGTTCATACCGCCATGATCTGTTGCTATCCACATGCGGTTTTTATCGTCCTGGGTAACATCCGATATTACATCGGTGTTTATACTGCCGGTTGCCTTTAAAATATGCTTGAATATCTTGTTTTTGGGGCTTATATAAAACACACCTTTTGAGTAACTGGGCACAAAAGCCCAGACATCGTCCTGTTTATCTATAAAAATTTTGTAGGTCGAGCTTAAAGCTGCCGGTAATGGCCCCAGTTTTAAACGGTAATTAACCTTATAACTCTTCGGATCAAGCCGCTCCAATACGCCGGTACCCGATATGAGCCATATATTCCCTTTCGAATCAACCGAAAGATCGGTAACCAGGTTTGAATAAATTGAAGTGGTATCACCATCTTTATGAAGCAGGTTGATGGTTTCTTTTTTTACAGGGTCATACTTAAAAAGGCCCTGTTTGATATTATGTTCTAAAAACCAAAAATTGCCAAACCTGTCTTTTTTTATAGCTAAAATATACGTGTCGTACACTTTAATTTTGTACATAAAATCCCTCAGGTTCCTGCTGAATTTTTCGGTAGCGGGGTCGTAAATATTAAAACCTGTGCGGGTTTCTATCCACAATTTATTTTCGGGGCCTGGGTTAATGCTTACTATATAATCGTCGTCAAGCGTAGTAGAATCGCCGGCAACGTGCTTAAAGCTTTTAAAACTGTAGCCATCGTACTTATTTAAGCCCGATAGTGTACCAAACCACATAAAGCCTTTTTTATCCTTATAAATACAATTTACCTGGTTATGCGACAGGCCTGCATTGATATCGAGGTGCGAAAACCGGAACTGGGTATTTTGCGCTTTTACCGTAAGCAGCGTAAACTGCATCAAAAAAACAAACAGGAAAGCCTTAAGCTTCATGACGGTACAAGCGTATAAAATGGTTTATAACCCCGGATAAATAATCTTAAAGATAGCATTAAAACGGGTTAATAATAAAAAATAATTGCCTGCCGGCGGAAGCTGCATTTACAAAAAGGTGTTAAACAAATAAGCCTGCAATCCTGCCGGTCCTTCATTTTCTCTGTTAAAAGAAAACGGGATACCATAAAAGGATTAAATCAATTTTATATATTTGCGCCGCTGCTCCCGTAGTTCAACGGATAGAATTATGGTTTCCGGTACCATCGATATGAGTTCGAATCTCGTCGGGAGCACTAAAAGCGGATAACTTGAGTTATCCGCTTTTTTGCTTGTTTAGCTGATTTTAATATCGAAATACATATTATCCCTACCTCCCTTTACCCGTAAAGGCAGTTATGGCATTTCCATCATAACGATATACCCCGTCATCAGCGCCAAACCAAATACTTCCGTCATTTGCTTCTAAAACCCCGCAAATCATTCCTTCTCTTAATGTTATTTCGGTTACCGTTGGCTTTTTATCAGTCGAGAATCTTCCGTCATACCTGGAAAGCGCCCATGTTTTATTAGATAAGGACTTTCCGCCATAGCTGGGAAGTACCGGGGCCTGGTTATTATCCCTTTCCGAACTGATCCAGATATTACTTTTTTTATCTTCATAGATATACCCAACAAAACTCCTGTTGTAATTAATAAAGGTATTGCCGTCATAACGCCAAAGGCCATCATTGCCTCCGAGCCAGATATTGCCTCTTTTATCTTCGATTATAGAACGGACATTTATAAAAGGTTTACCATCACGGCTAATAACAGTAAATGCCTTACCATCATAAATGCAGGCATTACCCCCCATGCCAAACCAAAACTTGCCTGTTTTGTCTTCAGTTATTGAATTGATATCATTACCGGGCAGTCCTTCTCTCGTTGTAAAATTTTTAAAGGATTTGCCATTGTAGCGGCTTGCTCCGTTGCCGGTGCCAAACCAAATGTTACCGATTTTATCTTCAAAAATACAGGTAACGCCATTGCCCGCAAGCCCATCTTTTGTTGTAAAATTCCTAAACGATTTACCATCGTAAAAATAAACGCCTGAGCCAATCGAGCCGAACCAAAAGTTACCTTTCCTGTCTTCTAAAACGGAAAAGAAGCGTACGGAACTCACTTTACTGGTGACATTAGTAAAAGATTTTCCATCATATTTAAAAACACCTTCCCATGAAGTAATCCAAATATTGCCCTTTTTATCCTGCTTGACTGCACGTACTATTCCTTTGGGTCCCTGAATAGCGGATACACTTTTGGTTTCAACCGCATCTTGAGCGTCAACTTTGTGTTGAGCCTTCGCGTGAAAATTTACAACAGCCAACAGCATGATCATCAGGCCGTACAAAACACTTCTTTTATTTTTCATATCCTATCAAAGTTGATTCGGCAAAGTTACTCTGATATCTTTCCGGGCAGAGCATTTGGATTGCAAATAAAATTGTAAACGTTGTAAATAATTATTTGACACTATGCTTAACAGCCAAAATCTCCTGGCCGCAAAAAACAAGTACCTCTTTGGATTGATAATGATTTTGTTTATTTCTGGAATGTGCGCAGCTTTCAGTATGAAAACGAGAGAATCAGAAGTTAACGAGAGTCAGTTATCGCGTTGCCGAAATCAGGACGAGAAACTTGTTACAATAAGGAGGAACGATGATGCCCCCCTACCTAACCGAACGAATCTGCATAGTTCGAGGTTATTAATGTGTATTTTTATTTTTATAGGTATTAATGAGTTCCCTGCGGTCGTTTATCTTCGTACCTCGTAACGACGCTTTTTTTTCGTTATAGTTTGTTAATGAAATCGATTTTAAATAGCTTCTAAATCAAGAATAATTCTAACTTACATTCAGGCTTACTACTATAACTGAACAGTAGTATATTCGTTATTAAAACCAAAACAAATGCACCACGAACACCATGTAACCAGTTCGGAAACCATCAGGGACATTGTTATCGGCATGTCCGACGGTTTAACGGTTCCCTTCGCTTTGGCAGCTGGGTTAAGCGGGGCTATTAGTTCGTCAACCCTTGTGGTAACCGCGGGTATTGCCGAGATTGTTGCCGGATCAATTGCCATGGGCTTAGGCGGATACCTTGCCGGGCGCACGGAAGTAGACCATTACCAATCGGAACTAAAACGGGAGTATGAGGAAGTGGAGAAACTACCCGAGCAGGAAAAGGCCGAAGTAATGGAAGTGTTTGCCGGGTTCGGCCTATCTGAACCATTGCAACGGCAAATTGCCGATGAACTTGCTAAAGACAAAAAGCAATGGGTAGATTTTATGATGCGTTATGAACTTGGGCTTGAAGAACCTAATGCAAACCGCGCCACTAAAAGCGCTATCACCATTGGGCTATCCTACATTATTGGCGGCATTATTCCCTTATCGCCATACATCATTATCGACCAGGCACAAGAGGCCCTCTATTACTCGTGCGGGGTTACCTTAATCTGCCTGTTTATATTTGGTTATTTTAAAAGCAAGATGACCGGACAGCCGGCATTAAGCGGCGCTTTCAAAGTAGTGGTAATTGGCGCGCTTGCCGCCGGGGCCGCGTTCCTGATGGCAAAGCTGATTACGGGGAAATAAAATGCTATTTTGATAGCTCGCAGTTAATGGTGTCCGTTATATTCAAGACCAAAACACGATAGCCGGAGACTACAGGCATAATTAATTCGCCAGAACTTTGGAACGGCGGCAGCCCTGGGATGCGCTGCCTTATCCACCGCTTCTCTATAATGAATCACCATAAGCTGAATCCCTTTTTTTATACCCCAAAATAGCGGGAACTTACTCGAATAGATTCCGTATAAGCAAGCAGGATTAGTAATATTTAATTATAAATTAAATAAAATCAACAAATCATGTAGATGTTTAGCCACTTAACTCATTCTCATTCTACATTTTAATCGCGCTATACAATCTCATAGCTAATCCTTTCTCAATGATAATTTTGTTTTTGAAGAAAAAACTAAAAGATATTACGATATCTAATAAACTATATTTCACGGTTGGTATAATGGCGTTCCTGGTAACTCTGGAGGTATGTACCCTCTGGTTTGCAATAGGCACACTTTCATCCGTCAGGTCTATGATAAATGGTGAGGGGTTATGGTCAAAAGCGCAGAAAGACGCTGTATTTAGTTTGTTTGTCTATGCGCACTCGCACCAGGAAACAGATTACCAGGCTTTTCGCGAATTTTTAAAGGTTCCACTCGGTGACAATAAAACTCTCCACGAATTAAAAAAATCAAATCCTGATCTTCGGATCGCCCGTGATGGCTTTATAGAAGGCCGTAACCACGCTGATGATGTTGCTGGAATGATCGGCCTTATCACCCACTTTCACAACATTTCCTACATTAACAAGGCAATTGTTGCCTGGAGCGATGCAGAGCAGAATATGGGGCAACTAATTACCCTGAGCGATAAGCTGCACATTATGGTAAACTCGGGGGCAGTTTCGCAGCAGGAAATTGATAAGTTGATGTCACAGGCCAACAAGCTAAACAACAAACTTACCAAATCTGAAGATGATTTTTCGTTTATACTTGGCGAGGGCGCCCGTTGGCTCGAGCGCATTGTTTTGCGAATTTTGCTGACCCTGTCAATTACCATAGGTGCAACAAGTATATTGATAACAATTTCGGTGACCCGCGGTATCGAAAAGGGCATTAAAGCTATAGTAGACGGCGCGGTATTGGTTAGTAAGGGCTTATTGGGTACAAGAGTAAAAGTTTATTCGGGCGATGAAATTGGCATGCTCGCTACTTCTTTTAACCAGATGACTGATACGCTGGAACATAACATACACGATATAGGCGAGCTTACAGACAAAAAGGACAAACTTAACAGGGAAAAAGAAAAAGCCGAAACCTCGGAGAGGACCAAACAGCTTTTCCTGGCCAAAATGAGCCATGAGATTCGCACCCCAATGAATGCCATTCTTGGCTTCGCAAAGCTACTCGAGGAAACTATTAAAGGCGAAGAGGAACAGGAATATATACGGATCATTATTAAATCGGGCGATAATCTGTTGGTTATTTTAAATGACATCCTCGATTTTGCGAGGATGGAGGCCGGTAAAATTGTTTTTGAAAGCATACCAATCCACATAAGGGATATTGTCCACCTCAACATCAGGATGATGGAGTCGAAGAAAAAAAATCTCGAACTCACCTGCAGTGTCGACGAGAAAGTACCTGAAACAGTATTGGGAGATTCGGTGAGGTTGAACCAGATTTTGTTAAACCTTATCTCGAACGCTATAAAGTTCACCGAAAAAGGAGGGGTATTTATTACTGTAGTTTGTGCGAAGGAAAATGCCGATAACGTTTTAGTCGATTTCGGAGTTAGGGATACCGGCATAGGTATCCCTATAGAAAAGCAGGCGAAAATTTTCGAGAGTTTTGAACAGGCTACCAATGATACCGCCCGCAAATTCGGCGGAGCCGGACTGGGACTTAGCATTGTGAAGCAACTGGTAGAATTGCAGAAGGGGGTAATTTTTGTTCATAGCGAAGCCGGAATGGGTTCGGAGTTTCATTTCAGGTTGCCGTTTTTAAAATTTGATGCCGAAACGCAAACCATTTCCGCTATAAAAACCCAAACAACAACCCAAAGCGGAAATGGCATTAAAGTTTTAGTGGTAGAAGACAACGCGATAAACCAGCTGCTGGCGGTAAAAATACTCAAAAACCAAGGCTTTGAAACCGAAGTGGCCGAAAACGGATTAATTGCCTTAAGCAAATACGAGCATAACGATTTTGATATTATCCTGATGGATATACAAATGCCCGGGATGGATGGTTATGAAGCTACACAAAAAATACGCAAGCTAAAAACCTATAAAAAGAACATTCCTATTATTGCCATGACGGCACACACTATTAAAGGCGAACACGAGCATTGTATAAAAGTAGGAATGAATGATTTTATTTCGAAACCGTTTGATAAAAATGAATTGTATCAAAAGATTTTTGAACTTCTTAAAAAGCAATAAAACTGCCGCATTCAAATCGCGATAAAAAACGAATGGCGCTCGCGCGCTTCATAAAACACAATATGTCATCGCCCGCCAGTCGGGTCGGAGGGCAATAACATAATTTTATGCGCAGGCTGCAGCTGTCTTAATTCTTGATTCTAACCTCTTGCCTCTCTCGTTAAACGTTAAACCTGAAGTGCATAATATCGCCATCCTGCACAATGTAGGTTTTACCTTCAACGCCCAATTTACCGTTCTCTTTTATGGTAGCTTCAACGCCGTTAAATTTTACAAAGTCGTCGTATTTAATCACTTCGGCACGGATAAAGCCTTTTTCAAAATCGGTATGGATAACGCCTGCTGCCTGCGGCGCTGTAAAGCCCTGGGTAATTGTCCAGGCGCGTACTTCCTGTACACCGGCGGTAAAATAGGTGGCCAGGTTTAGCAAACGGTAGGCCGCTTTTATCAGTTTGTTAACGCCTGATTCTGTTAAACCCAAATCGTTCAAAAACATCTGGCGTTCTTCGTATGATTCCAGCTCGGCAATTTCGGCTTCAATTTGTGCAGATATGATCAGCACTTCGGCTTTCTCCTCAGCTACGGCGGCTTTCACCTGTTCAACGTAAGCATTACCTGTACTTACAGATCCTTCGTCAACATTACAAACGTACATCACCGGTTTAGCGGTAAGCAGCCAGATATCGGCTATATATTCTTTGTCTTCTTCGGCAACCGGTGCAGTACGCGCCGATTTACCTTGCAGCAAATGGTTTTTATAAACGGTTAAAACATCAAAGGTCTTTTTCGCTTCTTTGTCGCCACCGGTTTTGGCCATTTTCTCAACTTTCTGAATCTTTTTCTCGATAGAATCCAAATCCTTTAGCTGCAATTCGGTATCAATGATCTCTTTATCGCGGATCGGGTCAACCGAGCCATCAACATGGATCACGTTATCGTTATCAAAGCAACGCAATACGTGGATAATAGCGTTTGTAGCACGAATGTTGGCCAAAAACTGGTTACCCAATCCCTCGCCCTTGCTGGCTCCTTTTACAAGGCCGGCAATGTCAACAATTTCGATTACGTTGGGTACAATAGCCTTTGGCTGTACTATTTCGGTAAGCTTTGTTAAACGCTCATCCGGCACCGTAATTACGCCCACATTTGGCTCGATGGTGCAAAACGGAAAGTTAGCCGCCTGCGCCTTGGCATTTGATAAGCAATTAAAAAGTGTTGATTTACCCACATTTGGCAAACCTACTATCCCACATTGTAAACCCATTGTTTAGTTGATTAAGTTGATTGGGTGAGTGGTTGATTAAGTTAAAAATCAGAAATGGTTGGAGGTTTTAACTAACCTAATCAACCATTTAACCTAATCAACCACTCACTTTAAAAAGCGCAAAGATAACAGAATTTTTTGCCCGATTATTTGAAAAAATAAACGACTTTTGCCCTCGTTAAAAAACAGGGTCACATTAAATAATACGATGTAAAAAACGAGGGCATTTATATGGAAGAGATGGTTGAGCAAATAGAATTGTTACTGGAACAGGAAGACAATACCCAATTACAGGAATATTTGAACAACCTTAATATATCGGATGTTGAAGAACTGATTGACGAACTTCCTGAACAAGGCCCTTTATTTATAGAAATACTTACGCTTAACCGCGCTGTAAACGTATTCCGTATCCTTGATTTCCCAACGCAGGAACGGATTATCAAAAAGCTCTCGGGCCCGCGGGTTGCCGATTTGGTTAACGAATTACCCCCCGATGACCGCACCGCCCTTTTTGCCGAATTACACGGCGATGCTGTTAAAAAACTGATCCTGCACTTATCGCCCGAAAATCGCAAAGAAGCGCTATCTCTTTTAGGATACGAGGAAGACAGCGTTGGCCGTTTGATGACGCCGGATTATATTGCCGTAAAAAAGAACTGGGATGTTACAAGGGTGCTCTCGCATATCCGCCGCTATGGTAAAAACTCCGAAACCATTGACGTTATTTATGTTATAGACGAGAATGGAATTTTGCTGGATGATATCCGTATCCGCGAAATACTGTTAGTAAAACCCGAAACAAAGGTATCCGACCTGATGGACGGCCGCCTGATAGCCTTAAGCGCCAGCGATCCGCAGGAAGAGGCGATCAATATTTTCAGGATGAATAACCGCACCGCTTTGCCGGTAGTTGATAAGGAAAATATACTGTTAGGTATTGTAACGGTAGATGATATTTTATGGATAGCTAATGAAGAATACACAGAAGATATTCAAAAAATAGGTGGTACCGAGGCACTCGACGAGCCTTACCTGGATATCAATTTATTCCGGCTGGTAAAAAAACGTGTAGGCTGGCTCATTATCCTGTTCCTTGGCGAAATGCTTACAGCCACGGCTATGGGTTATTTTGAAGATTCGATAAAAAAAGCTGTAGTGCTTGCTTTGTTTATTCCGCTCATTATCTCAAGCGGCGGTAATGGCGGATCGCAGGCTTCTACACTTATTATACAAGCGATGGCTCTTGGCGAGGTTACCGTTGCGGACTGGTGGCGGGTAATGCGGCGCGAAATACTATCGGGCCTGATGTTAGGAGTAACATTGGGGCTTATTGGGTTTGCCAGAATTTATGTTTGGCATTTATTCTCCACCGTTTATGGCCCTCATTGGATACTTGTTGGTTTTACTGTTGGCAGCGCCCTTGTAGGGGTAGTTTTATGGGGATCATTAGCCGGATCGATGCTTCCGCTGATACTCAAAAAATGCGGCGCCGACCCTGCCACCTCATCCGCGCCATTTGTAGCCACCCTGGTTGATGTAACGGGCCTGATCATTTACTTCACAGTTGCCATCATTTTCATGAAGGGCACAATGCTGTAGTTTCGTCATATTTGACATTATTGTTTGGTTAAATATTTATATATCTTTAGTACTGTATAAATACTTAAACTTAAAACACTTATAATGGAAACTGAAGAAACCTACGTCACCCCTCCCGGCTCCGCCGACATCATTTTAACAGCCGAAGCCCAAAGTTATTTACTCTCGGCAGGCAAATGGGCTACCTTTTTAGGTATCCTGGGCTTTATTTTTTGCGGCCTGTTTGCATTGGTAGCCTTATCAATAGGTACTATTTTTTCAAAAATGGCCGAAACGATGCCCTACAACCCTGGCCTCAAAATGATGGCAGGTTTTGGTAGCGGCGTCACAGTTTTTTACTTGCTGATTGATTTGCTTTATTTTTTCTTCGCACTTTATATTTACCAGTTTGCTGTAAAAATAAAGGCAGGTGTAAACTTTAAGGATACCGCCCATATAACAGCCGGCCTGGGTAAGCTAAAATCTTTTTTTAAGCTATGGGGAATTGTAACCATAGTTTTCATTTGCGTTTACGTATTAGCGATAGTATGTTTTGTAGTATTTGCTGCAACTATGGCAAAAGATATGTCTGCAGGAATGTAATGGTACGTTATTAAAATAAAAACCCTGCCTTTGGGGCAGGGTTTAATTATATCAGTTTAGCGTTGATTCTTTTGTTGTTAAATTTCGAACGAGAAGTCTTCATCGGCAGATGCTTTGGCAACTTCCGGGTTTTCGTTGTATTCGTAGCGTTTTTCAACTACATCCTGGTTTGCCCTGATGTAATCAACTGTATCTTTTAAACCCTCGGCAAATTTTTCAAAATCCTCTTTGTACAAAAAAATCTTGTGCTTAATAAAAACCCCATCTTCCAAACGTTTTTTGCTTTCTGTTATCGTAACATAATAGTCGTTTGAGCGGGTTGCCTTTACATCAAAAAAATACGTTCTCTTCCCGGCTCTCACCTTTTTAGAAAATACCTCTTCACGTTCTCTATTGTCAAAATCTCCCATAAATATCCCAGTAATTAGTTTTGGTTGGCATAAATATAAATAAATTTTCAAAGTGCAAGTACTTTATTCGATTTTATTGAAATTTTTAGAACAAAATGGAGGTTTCTTTGTACAAAAGTTAATTTTTTTTATCCCAAAAGTGTAATGAAATTCAATATACCGGCCCCAATTTACGCGTCTTGCTCTTCTTCCAACAGCTGCTTTTCGTACAACTCAAAGTAGGTGCCTTTAAGCTGCATTAAGTATTCATGGTTACCATGTTCAACAATTTCGCCATTATCCATCACCATTATCTTATCGGCATTTTTTATGGTAGATATACGGTGCGCAATAATAATACTGGTTTTACCCTGCATAACACGGCCCAGGTTGTTTAATATCTCCTCTTCGGTACGGGTATCAACAGCCGATAGGCAATCATCAAATATCAATATCTGCGGATGCTTAAAAATGGCCCTGGCTATAGATACACGCTGTTTTTGCCCGCCTGATAAAGTTACGCCGCGCTCGCCAATTAATGTTGTAAAACCGTCTTCCAGTTCCATAATATTATTGTAAACAGCAGCATCCCGGGCGGCTTGTTCTACCACCGGCAAATCAAGCACATCGGCGCTAAAGGCAATATTGTTGGCAATAGTATCGCTAAACAGGAAAACCTCCTGCGGCACAAAGCCAACTTGCGAGCGATATCCCTCCAGGTTAAGCTGTTGCAGCGGAATATTATCAGCTAAAACCTGCCCGCCGGTAGCATCATACATGCGCATAACCAGGTTAGCTATGGTCGATTTGCCCGAACCAGTGCGCCCAATAATGGCTACCATTTGCCCCGGCTCAACCTTGAACGAAACATTTTTCAAAGCCTGGATGCCTGTATCAGGGTAAATGAACGATACATTATCAAACTCAAGCGCCCCTTTAATAGCATGTGCCGGTGCTTTTGACGATATGATCTCCGGCTGCTGATGCAAAAATTCATTAATCCGCTTTTGCGACGCAGCCGCCCGCTGCACCAGCGATGTTACCCAACCCAAAGCAATTACCGGGAAATTGAGCATATTCAGGTACACAATAAATTCGGCAATATTGCCCGATGTAATATTGCCCTTCATTACCTCTACCCCACCCACATACATGGTAATTACGTTACTTAGGCCAACCAGCAACAGCATAATGGGGTAAAACATAGCCTGCACTTTGGCCAGGGCCATGGAGTGCATTTTATAATTTTCACTCTCGGCAGCAAACCTTTGCCTTACGAAAGCTTCCCTGACATAGGATTTTATCACCCTGATACCAGAAAAATTTTCCTGCACAAAACTCGACAGGCCCGACAACCGCTCCTGGATCTGCTCGCTCCTGTAGTTAATTACATTATTCACATAATAAATAATCCCCGCCAGTACCGGCAGCGGCAATACCGACCATACAGCCAGCCGCACATTTACGGTAAGCATGGCATAAATTACCATTACAAACAACACCACGGTATTAATGGTATACATGATGCCCGGCCCAAGGTACATGCGTACCCTACTCACATCTTCGGTAACCCGGTTCATCAGGTCGCCGGTGTTGTGGCGGCGGTAGAAAGCCAGCGACAGGCGTTGGTAGTGATTATAGATTTCGTTCTTCAAATCATACTCTATATGCCTGGACATCAGGATAATGGTTTGGCGCATAAAAAACAGGAACAAGCCCCGCAGCAGCGCCAGCACAAGTACCAGCACACCAAACAACATCAGGCTGCTGCCAAAAATATCGTAGATCATACCCTGCCGGTTAAAGCCTGCAAAAAGGTGGTAAGCGCCAATATTTTCGGTAACCAGGTCGAAGGCTACACGGATAACCTGGGCGGGCAATACGCCAAAAATGTTGGATATAATTACAAACAACACTCCCGGGATTAGCCGCCAGCGGTATTTGTAAAAAAACTTATTGAGATATGCCAGGTCTTTCATTTATATACTCCGGAAGTTAGGAAAGTCGGCAAGTCCGAAAGTCTGCTTTTCCGCCTGACCAAAAGTATTAAAATTTGAGTGGATTGTTGGCGACCGAAAAGTAACATTGATGTAAGAAATTAACAGGCGAAAGGTAAAAGGCGAAAGGTGAAAGGTAAAAGGTGAAAGGTAAAAGGCAAAAGGCAAAAGGTGAAAGGTAAAAGGTGAAAAGGCCTGACTGATTACCGGATTGCTTTTTTACCTTTGCGGCATGACAGAGCAGGAGTTGACAGCTTATTTCGAAAATGCAAATTTACCCCAAACTTTAAGAATTGACCGGGCAACCACCCAACACGACGTGAAAGAAGCCGTGGCCCGCAACCTGGAAACCATGCGTACCGAAGCTAAACATGCCGGGGCCAGGCACCGCCTCATGCGCATTATCAACGCGCTCGAAAACCCTTACGATGGGCCGGGAATTCCCCGCCCGTGGTAACTGGCGCAATTGTCAAAAAAACGTCAAATAATGGATCATAAAAACCTGCTGATCTTAAGTTAACAGGACTAAGCCGTAAGTCGAAAAATAAATTTTGACTTAGAACTTAAGACTTTCGGCTAAAGACTATCTCAATGCCCGACGCTCACTACCCGGCTAACTTTCCATTGGCCGTCTTTTAACTGCCAAACGTGAACAAACTTCATAATGCCAATTACAGGCTTACCGTTTTCGGTATGGGTAAAACGGTGAGTGCCCATTTCAATGGCGCCGAAACCGGGCATGGGGTACACCTCCAGGCTTTCGGGCAGCAGGTCGCGGCGCAGGTCGGCGGCTTGTTTGTTTTCAAAAATGCCCTTAAAGCCGGCCATAGTGGCATCATAACCGGTAATACCTTTGCCATCATTATAAAACTCTACATCGGCAGTAAATAAACCCTTCATTACATCCAGGTTACGGTTGTTAAAGGCATCAAACATTACGCTATCCATATGCGCAATGGTTTTAAACAGGGCTGGGTCTTTCGGTTTAAAGGCTGTGGTTTGGGCCTTAGCAGTAAAACTGCCTGCAAGAATAATAAACATTGCCGAAAAACATATACAGAAAAATAAACGGAGCTTTGTCATGGTTAAAATGTTAATTATACCGGGTAGACGCCCGTGCCCAGGCTATTGTTACCGGTAAACAAAATTATTTACAGGCGCGACTACGTGTTTAAAGGCTAAGCGTTGAGAGATGGACGCTAAATTCTCCTTTGATACCATTAAAGCGCCCCCCTCCCCGCTCCATTTTTGAATTTTGACTTTTAACTTTTGACTTACCCAATGGCGCTGCCTGCGGCCCGGGCTATCCGTTCCAAGTCCTCGCAAGCCGGGGTTCAACATTCATTACCTGCTTCCCTTTTTCTTGCTCCAAAAATCCATTGTCAACACCCCCTATCCTGGCTTTCAATCATATAGGCATATTCAGCTATTAATTAGCCATGAAACTTATTTAACCGGGTTTCTTTCGCAATTCAACCCAGATGCCTATTTTAGCCTGACTAACAACCTTATTCAAATGAATACGCCCGTTAAATCTCCTGTAATCAAAATATTATCCGGCTTCAAAAACCGGGGCACAGGATATTTTCACCAACAGTACCCGGCCACCATCGCCCTGCTATCAGCACAAATTGCCCTTTTTAATTAATGCACTGTTCATGTGGACTTACCTAATTTAACCAAACCATCGCTCAATATTTCCATCCCCTTTTATCATGAAAAAATCAATCTTTATCATTACCCTGCTTCTTTTAGCTTCTGCATTTGCTCATGCTCAGTGGACTAACACCACTCCTGATATCAGCAATACCAATACGGGCAGCGTTACCATCGGATCGACAACCCCAACCACCATTCATGCGTCAGCCCTCCTGTTTCCTTCATCGATTCCTAAATTGGAGATTATAACCGGCACCGGCGGGACTACACCATTTGCCGAACTGATTACTGTTCGCCATCCGGGCGCTACCCCAGATGCTATTTCGCGCCAGTTGGGCATGCTATTTAAACTATCAAGCGAAAGCGCAACAGTCCAATCAGACAAAATGGGTGGCATACTGGTCGAGAGTGCCAACGCCTATGCCAATTCCACTACCATGAGCCTGGTTACGGCTAATATCCGTCGCCTAACTATCGATCAAAGTGGCAAAATAGGCATCGGTACAACCACTCCCTCTTACCCATTTCATTTGTACAACGCTACAGCACGAAGCATCAACAGCGGTTCGTATGCCGACTTTGGTCTTGAGTCGTATAATAACGCATCGTCGCTGGGATCGCGCCTGTACTTCGGACGGGCCCGGGGCACGGCAACAGCCCCTCTCGCAGCGATTAGTGGAGATTATATTGGCTGGCTTGATTTCTATGGGCATGATGGCACCAATTTCCAGCGCTCGGGCCAGCTTGTCCTTATGGCCAATGGCGCTCCATCAAGCGGCATTGTACCGGGGGCATTCCTGTTCAATTTGGCAGGCTCCGACGGCGTCACTTCCGAGCGGATGCGGATCACATCGGCAGGCAATGTCGGAATTGGCACCACAAACCCTACAAGTCGCTTCCAGATTTTCGAATCATCGGACAGTAAACCTGATGGAGTTGTTGCACCAACAAAATCTGTATTTAAACTTATGAGAAGCGGAACTTCTGATTATTCTTATAATGAAAGTGCTGAATTTAGGATAGGACATGGCGGACCAAGCCTATGGGGTAGTAAATTAGATCTGTTTGTGAATGGAGCGAGTAATATAAATGGCGCCCCTGATCAGCAAGTGATGACATGGTTATACAATGGCAACGTGGGAATTGGCACAACAAGCCCCGCTGCTCCTTTACACCTAAGCACCGTGATGACACCGGGCGCTGTTACCGAGGTGCTGCGTTTAGAACTCAGAGGAAATGGTGGAAACGAACTGGCCGGCGAAGGCGCGGCCATAAATTTTTACACACCCGTAACTCCTTCGCCCGATGTTTTGGGGGCACAAATATACACGTTTAGGGAAAGTGCTGTAAATGCTTACACAACTACTTCGTTGCGCTTTGCTACCAATAACTTAGGAACCGTATCAGATAAGCTTGTTATTTCGGGCAGCGGGAATGTGGGCATAGGTACCACAGATAATTCAGCCTGGAACCTCTCCAATTCACTTCATAAGCTAGCTGTTGGCGGTAGCATGATTGCAACCGCAGTAACCGTAAAAACTGTTGCCAACTGGCCCGATTACGTTTTCAAAAAAGATTACACGCTCCCCTCGCTAACCGACGTAAAAACCTACATCGACCAAAACCAGCACCTGCCCGAAATCCCATCGGCACAGCAAATTGAGAAAGATGGCGTTAACCTGGGCGAGATGAATAAGCTGCTACTTAAGAAAGTGGAGGAATTGACTTTGTATTTGATTGAAAGCAATAAGAATTTGATTGAAAGCAATAAGAAACAAACCGAACAGGAGGAAAGAATGAAGAAGATGGAGCAACAACTGGAATTACTGCAAAAGAGAGAAAAGCAATAAATCCGTTCGTTTCTCAATTTATTTTTATAAAGGCAAAAGTATAACCCGTTACCCTTGGCTGGTACACGCGCAATGTTACTAAGTTAAGCGACTATTTGCACCAAAGACCGTAAAGCAATTGGTTTATTTTTTCTTGTGGCCTGCATGCCGGGGTTGATGCCCGCGCATGCTGCGGGTTTCCTCTCCTATACACAACTCGTTTTAAATCAGCTAAGTATAATTTTAAGCCGACATCTTTTCAACTATAACCTTTAAATTTATAGCGTTCGCAGAAGTCATGATTCACAGAAACAAGGCGGGGTTCGTCATTCATTACCTGATTCTCCTTTTTTGCTCCAAAAATCCATTGTAGCCCCCAAAGTTCTGGTTTTTTACCGCGCAACTATAATCGAGTATTAATTTAGATATCAAACTATTTATCTGAATTTCTTTCGCAATTCAACCCAGATGCTTATTTTAGCGTGGCCCAACAACCTTATCCAAATGAATACGCCCGTTAAATCTCCTGTAATCAAAATATTATCCGGCTTCAAAAACCGGGGTATAGCATATTTTCACCGGCAGTACCTGGCCGCCATCGGTCTGCTATCAGCACAAATTGCCCTTTTTATTTTAATGCACTGTTAGTGTGCGCTTACATAATTTAACCAAACCATCACTCAATATTACCATCCCCTTTTAATCATGAAAAAATTAATCTTTGTTACTACCCTGCTTCTTTTAGCTTCTGCATTTGCTCACGCTCAGTGGACTAACACCACTCCTGATATCAGCAATACCAATACGGGCAGTGTTACCATCGGAGCAACAACCCCAACAACTATTAACGCGTCAGCCCTCCTGTTTCCGTCATCGATTCCTAAATTGGAGATTATAACCGGTACCGGGGGGACTACACCATTTGCCGACCTGATTACTATCCGCCGCCCGGGCGTTACCTCTGATGTTATTTCGCGCCAGTTGGGCATGCTATTTAAACTATCAAGCGAAAGCGCAACAGTCCAATCAGACAAAATGGGTGGCATACTGGTCGAGAGTGCCAACGCCTATGCCAATTCCCCTACCATGAGCCTGGTTACGGCCAATACCCGTCGCTTAACTATCGATTACTATGGTAAAATTGGCATCGGTACAGCCGCCCCTACTTACCCATTTCATTTGTACAACACTACAGCACGAAGCACCAATGACGGATCAACTGTCGACTTTGGCTTCGAATCGTTCAACAATTCCGTTCAAGGCTCGCGTTTGTATTTTGGGCGTTCCCGCGGCACAACAGCCTCGCCCCTGGCCATGCAAAACGGAGATTTTATTGGCTTTCTTGATTTTTATGGTCACGATGGTACCACGGCGCTGCGTTCGGGTCAGCTTATTTTTAAGGTAGATGGAGTTCCTGCAAGTGGTATTGTTCCCGGGGCATTTGCATTCAACACCGCTGGCGCTGATGGCGTTAATCTGGAACGGATGCGCATCAATTCGGCCGGTAATGTGGGTATTGGTACTACTAATCCCCTTTATTATAAACTGGATGTAAACGGGACTGCGAATTTTGGAGGTAGCAACAATGTACTGGGCAGAACAGTTATTTTAAAAGGAGTAGGGGGAGCATCTCCTAACGGAGCCGGAGGACTTCTGATACAGACAGCGACGGGAGGATTAGACGTATATGCTACATCTACCGATGATAACCCAGTATGGGATTTCAGAACATTTGTTTCAGAACAATTATCATTTAGCCCGGGCGCTACCGAGCGGATGCGGATCAATGCGGCGGGGAACGTAGGAATTGGCACAACAAGCCCCGCTACACCTTTGCACGTAAGTAAGCCGATGACGCAGGGCGCTGTTACCGAGATGCTGCGTTTAGAACTTAGAGGAAATGGTGGAGATGAACTGGCCGGCGAAGGCGCGGCCATAAATTTTTACACACCCGTAACTCCTTCGCCCGATGTTTTGGGGGCACAAGTATACACGTATAGAGAAAGCGCAGTAAATGTTACTCCAACTACCTCGTTGCGCTTTGCTACCAACAATGCAGGAACTGTATCAGATAAGCTTGTTATTTCGGGTAGCGGAAATGTGGGCATAGGCACCACAGATAACTCGGCCTGGAACCTCTCCAATTCACCTCATAAGCTAGCTGTTGGCGGTAGCATGATTGCAACCGCAGTTACGGTAAAAACTGTTGCCAACTGGCCCGATTATGTTTTCAAAAAAGATTACACGTTGCCTTCATTAACCGATGTAAAAACTTACATCGACCAAAACCAGCACCTGCCCGAAATCCCATCGGCACAGCAAATCGAAAAGGACGGCGTTAACCTGGGCGAAATGAACAAACTACTACTTAAAAAAGTGGAGGAATTGACGCTGTATTTGATTGAGAAGGATAAGCAAGACACAGAAAAAAACGCACTCCTACGATCGCTCCAGGCCCGGGTAAGTGAATTGGAAAAGAATAAATCGAAATAAATTAAAGCCTAAACCAAATAAAAAAATGAAAAAAAATCTATTATCCCTTGCCGTAATGCTTTTCGGTTGCCACTTTTCTTATGCCCAATGGACAACAACACTTGGCGGCCCAACCACTGTTGGTATTGGTAATTATGTTGGCATCGGTACAACCACCCCCGCTTACCCATTTCATATATACAATACTACAACACGAAGCACCAACAGCGGCTCTTACGCCGACTTTGGTATGGATTCCTATAACAATACCGGCTGGCAGGGATCGCGCCAGTATTTCGGACGGGCCCGGGGAACTGCAACCGCCCCTCTCGCAGTGCAAAATGGAGATAATATTGGCTGGCTTGATTTTTATGGCTACGACGGCACCACAGGTCAGCGTTCGGGCCAGCTTGTTCTTATAGCCAATGGCTCCCCATCAAGCGGCATTGTGCCCGGGGCATTCCTGTTCAATTTGGCTGGCTCCGATGGTGTCAATACCGAGCGGATGCGGATCAGTTCGGCAGGGAACGTAGGTATTACCGGGAAATTAGGCGTTAACATTTCAACTCCCGTTTCCACATTTCAGGTCAATAGTGTTTTCAATAAATTTTCGGTTGGCAGCGCCGGCGGCGCCGACCTGAACTATGGCACGGCTTATATTGGTTTCAACGCAGCCCGGATAGGAACCGGTTCGCCCTCATCAAACTGGATTATCGACGGAGACGGATACCATAATGGCGGTGGTGTAATTTATACCGATATTTCTGGAACGGTATACATTGCCCCTATTGCCTCAAATGGAACAACCACACAAACACTTGCCGATGCTGATATCAAAAGCAAAATAGCTTTCAGGGTTAGCGGCACCGGGAATGTGGGCATAAATACCACAGATAACTCAGCCTGGAACCTCTCCAATTCACTTTATAAGCTGGCTGTTGGCGGCAGCATGATTGCTACCGCAGTTACCGTAAAAACTGTTGCCAACTGGCCCGATTATGTTTTCAAAAAAGATTACACGTTGCCCTCGCTAACCGACGTAAAAACTTACATCGACCAAAACCAGCACCTGCCCGAAATCCCATCGGCACAGCAAATTGAGAAAGATGGGATCAACCTGGGCGAAATGAATAAACTATTAATGAAGAAAGTGGAGGAATTGACTTTGTATTTGATTGAAAGCAATAAGAAACAAACCGAACAGGAGGAAAGAATGAAGAAGATGGAGCAACAACTGGAATTACTGACAAAGAGAGAAAAGCAATAAATCCGTTCGTTTCTCAATTTATTTATATAAAGCAAAAGTATAACCCGTTACCCTTGGCTGGTACACGTGCAATGTTACTAAGTTAAGAGGTACTTTGCACCGAAGACCGTAAAGCAATTGGCTTATTTTTTTTCATGCGGCCTGCATGCCGGGAATTAATGCCTGCGCATGCTACGGGCTTTCCTCTGCTATCCCTAATGCGATTTATCATACTGTAAATCAACAAAGTATAATTTTAAGCCTGCATTTTTTTTAACCATCCCCCGAAAATTTATCGTGTCCACAGAAGTCGTAGCTCACAGAAACAAGATGGGGTTCAGCATTCATTAGCTAATTCTCTTTTTTCTTGTTCCAAAAATCCATTGGCAACATCCCCCAGTCCTGGTTTTTAACCGCGCAACTATATTCAAGTATTAATTTAGATATCAAACTATTCATCTGAATTTCTTTCGCAATTCAACCCAGATGCTTATTTTAGCGTGGCCCAACAACCTTATCCAAATGAATACACCCGTTAAATCTCCTGTAATCAAAATATTATCCGGCTTCAAAAACCGGGGCATAGGATATTTTCACCAACAGTACCCGGCCACCATCGCCCTGCTATCAGCACAAAATGCTCTTTTTAATTAATGCACTGTTCATGTGGACTTACCTAATTTAACCAAAATATCACTCAATATTACCATCCCCTTTTTAATCATGAAAAAAATAATCTTCATCATTACCCCACTTCTTTTGGTTTCTGCATTTGCACACGCACAGTGGACTACCAGCGGCAATAATATTTTCAACACTAATACCGGCAGTGTTACCATTGGGTCGGCAGCCCCGTACACCATTCATGCATCATCGGCCCTGTTTCCCTCGGTTACTCCTAAATTGGAGATTACAACAGGTATCGGCGGATCAACGCCGTTTGCCGAATTATTAACTGTTCGTCACCCGGGCGCTACCGCAGATATTATGTCGCGCCAGCTGGGCATCATATTTAAACTATCGAGCGAAAGCGCAGTAAGCGAAACCGACAAAATGGGCGGCCTGCTGTTCGAAAGCGCCAAC
The DNA here is from genome assembly GCF_056404995.1 of Mucilaginibacter sp. P2_A5. Classification (NCBI taxonomy): domain Bacteria; kingdom Pseudomonadati; phylum Bacteroidota; class Sphingobacteriia; order Sphingobacteriales; family Sphingobacteriaceae; genus Mucilaginibacter; species Mucilaginibacter sp. P2_A5. The sequence goes on along the minus strand of NZ_JBFUCY010000043.1, from coordinate 12,807 downwards.
GCGTACGCAAACGCCCCTACTATGAGCCTGGTTACGGCTAATACCCGCCGCTTAACTATCGATCAAAATGGTAAAATCGGCATCGGTACAACCGCTCCTTCTTACCCATTTCATATACATAACACTTTGACAAGAAGCACCAATAGTGGCTCATATGCTGATTTTGGCTTTGAGTCGTACAACAATACCGACTGGCAGGGCTCCCGCTTATATTTCGGCCGTTCGCGCGGTACATCGGCCGCTCCCCTGGGTTTGCAGAATGGTGACTGGATTGGCTTACTTGATTTTTATGGTAATGACGGCACTACAGCGCAACGCTCGGGCCAGATTATTGTACAGGTTGATGGAACTCCGGTAAGTGGAATTGTTCCAGGGGCATTACGGTTCACCACCGCAGGTGCCGATGGTGTAAATAGGGAGCGGATGAGGGTCAGTTCGGGCGGTAACGTAGGCATAGCTACTTCTGCTCCTATTTCCACGTTTCAGGTCAATAACGGCGCTTATAAGCTTTCGATTGGCAATGCCTCCGGTGTCGATCTGAATTATGGCACATCGTACATTGGCTTTAATGCTGCGCGTATAGGGAGCAGTTCACCTTCAAACTGGACGATTGAAGGAGACGGGGCCCATAACGGCAGCGGGGTAATTTTTGGCGATGTATTTGGAACAGTATCCATTGCACCTATTGCTTCAAACGGAGCAGGCACACAAACACTTACCGATGTTGATATTAAAAGCAAAGTAGCATTGAGGATTAGCGGAACCGGAAATGTGGGTATAGGTACAAATGACAATTCGGCCTGGACACCTGCAACAAACCTTCATATTGTCGGTACTGGCACTAATACCGACGCCGATAACGCGCACCTCATGAATGGTGGCGGGTTAATCATTCAAGCGAATACAGGTGCCCGGTCGGCCACTAGCGGCGCACAATTGGAATTTGCAATCCCAGCAAATACCGACGGAACCAACATATGGGGACAAGGAAGAATTATCACCGTAGCCGGTACAGCCACCGGTTCTAACGCTACCGGAAAAATGATTATTGGTACCAGGAGGTCGTTTAACAAAATGGGTACTGGCAATCAATGGTATTATGGCAATGACCTGGTTATTGACGGAACCGGAAATATAGGAATTGGTACAACAACACCAAATGATATGCTGGATGTAAAAGGGTTCTCTATTTTTGGCGCCTCGGTCGAAAAAATATCAGTAGGAAGCGGTTCTTTGGGTTTTAACAGAAAAGTTGCCACAGGAGTAATATACGACAATACCAGGTTTGGCTATCAGTTTCAACATACGGGGAGTACAACCGCTGGTTCAGATTATTTAGCTTTACAGGTTTATAATCCGGGTGGTGCCGGCATGAATTCAACTTCACTGGTGATTAATGGGTCATCGCAGGTAGGGGTTAACACATCTTACATACCCACGGGTTATCAGTTTGCCGTCAATGGTAGTGCTATAGCAACATCAATCACAGTGCAGTTGAGAAGTTCGTGGCCCGATTACGTTTTCAAAAAAGACTACACCCTGCCTTCGTTAACCGATGTAAAAACTTACATCGACCAAAACGAGCACCTGCCCGAAATCCCATCGGCACAGCAAATCAAAAAGGACGGCGTTAACCTTGGCGAAATGAATACGCTGTTGCTAAAAAAGGTGGAAGAGCTGACGCTGTATTTGATTGAGAAAGACAAGGAGGTAAAGCAACTGCAACAAGATGTTGAGGCATTAAAAAAACAAAAAAAATAATAGAACGCCAAAATAAAGTCAACCAGGACGCACGGGGGCATTTCGCGGGGACCTTCGCCGGTAAACATGTAAATAATAAATTTTCAACTCTTTTTGCTGCCGCAAGGTCCAGCCTTGTAGCCTGTTGATAGGTAAACGCCATGCTAAGTAATAAATACGCAACACCCGGATGTTAATCGCATCCGGGGTGTTGCGTATATCCCCCCTGCCCGCGTTAAGGATTTTTAAATATGGCTTCGCTGTTTAATAAATAAGCTCCGTTTGCTACTACCACATCGCCATTGTTTAGGCCGGAAAGTATGGGCACGTATTGCGGGTTGCCGGGGCCTACGGTAACTTTCCTGGGCGAAAAACTGCCGTCGGTGTTTTTTACCCATACCTTGCTGCCTTTGCCATCGGTTAAAACGGCCGATGCAGGTACTGCCAGCGATTGATTATTGCCTGTAGCCGCGCTTACATAAGCCAGCATGCCCGGCCTTAATAAGCCTTTGGGGTTTGGCACGCTGATGCGTACCAGGTCTATTCTGGAGGCATCTGAAATTTCGGGATTGATAAATGCTATTTTGCCGTCGATGGTTTGCCCGCCCAGGTCGGGGAATGATAGGGTTACCCGGTCGTTTACTTTATAGCTGCCGCTTTCACCTGCGTACAATTGGGCCTCCACCCACAAATTATTCAGCGATTGGGTTTTTAAAATGGTCATGCCTTCGGTAATATAGTCGCCCTCGTGTACCCCTATTTCGCTAACCGTTCCGCTTACATTGCTTAGTATAGTGGTTGTGGCCGCGGCTTTGCCTGAAGCCGCCAGGTTGTTGATCTGTGTTTGCGACAATCCCCATAACCGCAGCCTGCTTTCGGCCGAGGCAATCAGTTGTTTATAATCAACATCGGGGTTGTGCAGCAGCTTTTGTTGCTGCCGGGCCAGCAGGTATTCTTTTTCGGCCTCCTGCAAATCCTCGCTATAAAGGGTATAAACGGGCTGGCCTTTGGTTACCTGGTCACCAATGGCGCGTACAAAAAGCTGCTGTACCCGGCCGGCTGTCCTGGCGCTAAGTTCCCGGGCGGCGGTTTCGTCGGTAGTAACGGTACCCGTAAGCATTTTTTGGGCATCGGTATTTTTTGCGCCGATGGTATCTGTTTGTATGGCTGCTAACTGCTGTTGCGTAGCGGTTAGCGTTATGCTTATATGAGCGGCATTGGCGGCCGCGGCGGTAAGTTCAGCCTTAATCAGTTTCATGCCGCAAATGGGGCAATTACCGGGATGCTCCTCATGCACCTGCGGATGCATGGAGCAGGTGTAGTATGCTTTGGGCAGCACCGCTGTTTTCGCATCCGGCACCTGCGGCTTTTGCTTACAGGCGGCAATCAGGCAAACCGCCAACAGCAAAAAAAATGAATATCTTAAAAACTGGTTACTGTTCATGGCCTTGTACTTTAATAAAGCTTTCGCTATCGGTTAAATATTGCGCGTTGGAGGCCAGGCTATCGGTAAATACCAGCCCTTTGGTAACCTGGATGTAGTTGCCGTTTACCGGGCCTGTACTAACCTGGCTGGCCTGGTACACCGCCCCCTTTTTTTGCCATACCACCTGTGTTTGCCCAAGGTTAATAACCGCCTCCCTGGGTATCCATAAGCCGTCGACCCTGCCGGTTTGTATTTTTGCTTTTACCAGGCTGTTTACTTTAAGGCTATGATCCATATTATCCACATAAACCCGGATACTGGTGGTTTTATCGCCCTGCTGCAGGGTTGGCTCGATAAAATTCACTTTACCGCTGATGGTTTTACCGGGCATATCGGGCAGCCGCAACTCAACCGGCTGGTTTAATTTTAAAGCCGAAACTGATGACCGGTCTATTTTAACAATAGCCCACAGCCTGTGCGGGTTAACAACATTAAACAAGGTTTGCCCTTTGGTTACATACATGCCCTCTTTAACAGTTAGGGGCTGGTTAGCCGTAATATCATTTGGCATTTCGGTAGCGGGTGCTCCTGCCATCTGGCTATGCTGCGTGTCATGCACGTGGCCGGTATAAGGGCTGTACACGGGCAGGCTGTAAAAGGCTTTGCCGGTTTTAGCTACCTGGTTTACCTGTGCCATGGTCATGCCCAGCAGCAAGAGCTTTTGGCGGGCGGCGTTTACCAGTTCGGGCTCGGGCGCCGGGTTGCGGGTAAGGTATACCAGGTCTTGCTGGGCGGTAACCATATCCGGGCTATAAATATCAAAAATGCGCTCCCCGGCATGAATTTCCTGGAAGGCATATTTGATATACAATTTTTCTATCCGCCCCGAAAACCGGGATGCTATGTTGTTAAACGTACGGGTATCAAAATCAAGGTAACCATCGACATAAATTTCGGTGGCGATGGATTTTTGAACAGGCGTAATGGCAGTTACCGACGAAACAACGCTACTGTTAACCGGCTGTAAAACCGTGCCGAGGCTGATACCAGCCTCCTCACTGGCCTGGCCTGTTTTTTTCACCAGGGTCATGCCGCAAATGGGGCAACTGCCGGGATGATCCTCCATAATTTGGGGGTGCATGGGGCAGGTATATTTCACATCACTTTTGGCCTGGGTTTGTGCAGCTGGGGCCGGTTTTGGGTTGCCGCAGGCGCTCAATAGCATATATTCAACCAACAGCAGCACCGCAAAGATTTTATTTAGTGTTTTCATACTCCCTTTCATAAGCTACCTGTAATGTTAAAAGTTCCTGTAACCGGTCAAGGGCTGCCATGCGGGCTGCTTGCATGCTTTTTATGCCATCCAGTACGGTGGGCAGGTCGCCGGTATTTTGATCGTATGCCTGCAAAGCGGTTTTATAAGCGTTTTGCAGCGCGGGGATAATATGCTGGTTATAGTTGTTCAGCTGCCGCTTTTTGCTACCGATGTCGGTTCTTAAACCGGCTAACTGCCCCTGGGCCTGGTTAAGCAGATCGGTTTTTTTTTGTTGCAATGCTGCCACCTCATATCGGATGCCCTTCAGGTTGGCCTTATATTCCTTAGACGCCCAGGGCACAATGGGTATGGTAACTGATGCCATCAGCACGTATTGGTTGGCATACCCGCCATAGCTTTGCATATGTGCCGCCTGGATGCCGAAATCGGGCTTACGCTTGTTGTATTCAACCTGTGCGTTCAATTGCTGTAGTTCAATACTGCGGCTGATCCCTTTAATATCGCTGCGCTGCGCGGCCAGTGCAGCCGTATCAACTATGGCACCCTCATATTCCTGGTACATAACATTTGTATCTACGGTAAAAGCGGTTTGGCGGTCCCGGTCCATCAGGGTGTTCAGCATAATGTTACGCTGATTTATGTCGTTATTCAATTGTTCGCGGGTGTTATCCAGTTCAAACAGTTCGGCTTTGGCTTTGTAAATATTGGGCAGCTTTTCTTTACCATAGGAGAGCCGGATATTGGCATCCTTTAGCATGTATTGCAGCAGGCCTTCTGTATTTTGAAGCAAGACCAGTTTTTTTTCGAGCACCACCCGCTCATAATAATATTGCCTGGCCTGGGCCAGCAGCTGGTTTTTTATATAGCCTTTATCAGCCGCGGTTATTTTTGACATCCCCTGCATATAAGCCTCCTTTGCTTTCAGTTTGGCGGGGTTGGTAAACATTTGCTCGGCCTGTATCATCAGGGCCCCTCCATTGGGGTTTAGCCGGTATGGTGTTTGGTATTGCCCGGCGCTAATTTTTGGCGCGTCCAGGTTTCTGGCGCCCGTGGCGTAGGCATCCTGCGCGCTTATCGTGGCATCATATGCCAGCAAGGCCGGGTTGGCATTTATTTTGGCCAAAACACTATCCAGCGGCAAGTGCTCCTGCGCCTGCGCGGTTGCACAGGTAAGGCAGATGAGCAGGATATATATAATTTGATACTTCGTTTTCATAATTTATTCCTTTACATCCAATACTTCCAGCCTGCCATATTTTTTCAGCTCATACTCTTTCACCATCAAAAAAATGAGGGGTGTAACCAGCAAAATATGGGTAGAAGATGTTAATACGCCTCCTATCATAGGCAATACAATGGGCAGCATCACATCGCTGCCGGTGCCGGTTGCCCACAACACGGGCACCAGGCCAAATAAGGCAACACAAACGGTCATGAGCTTTGGCCGCAGCCGTTTTACCGCCCCGTTCATTACGTATTCGCGCAGATCGTTTTTGCTGATGTTTTCTTTTGAATTCCCTTTTAAGGCAACCAGCTGCTGCATGGCATCATTAAGGTATATCACCATTACAATCCCCGTTTCTACAGCGATACCAAACAAAGCGATAAAGCCAACAGCTACCGCTACTGATAAATGCACCCCGAAAAAGTATACCATGTAAGCCCCGCCTATTAAGGCGAAGGGAATACTGATCAGGCTGAAAAATGCCTCGCGGATGGAATGAAACGCAAAATACAGGCAGGCAAATATGATAATGAGCACAACCGGAAGAATCAGTTTTAAAGTACGCTCTGCCCGGATCAGGTTCTCATACTGGCCGCTCCATTCAATAAAATAGCCTTTAGGCAATAATTTAACCATCGCGTTTAACCTGGCCTGCGCTTCCTGAACGGTGCTGCCCAGGTCGCGGTCGCGCACGTTAAACAGGACTGAGCCGCGCAGCAGCGCATTTTCCGACTGGATCATGGCCGGACCATCGCTAATGTTAATATCCGCCACAGATGATAGCGGCACGGGACCAAAGGATGGTGTTTGTACCAGCGTGCGCTTAATATCCTCCAAATTACTCCGGTAATCCTGCGCCAGGCGAAGGTTTACGCTAAAGCGCCTGCGCCCTTCAATAGTTTGGGTAAGGTTCATGCCGCCCAGGGCGCTCTCTACCACTTCATTTACGTCATCAACGCTTAACCCATAGCGGCCTATGGCATCTTTGTTCACCCGGATATCCAGGTATTTGCCGCCCGTTATCGGGTCAACATATAAATCTTTTACCCCGCTTATGCCCTGCAAAGCCTGCTTCATTTGGTTGGATAAAGCATAAATGGTATCCAGGTTTTGCCCGTACACCTTTAGGCCCACATCGGTACGGATACCTGTAGAGAGCATATTGATGCGGTTAATAATAGGCTGTGTCCAGCCGTTTACCACGCCGGGAATTTGTAGTTTGGCGTTTAGCTCATTGATGATATCTTCCTTTTTAATTCCCTTGCGCCATTCGCTGCTGGGTTTTAACAGGATAATAGTTTCAACCATGCTGATGGGCGAATTATCGGTAGCCGTATTGGCCCGGCCGGCCTTGCCCAGCACATTTTTTACTTCGGGAATGCTTTTAATGATCCTGTCCTGAACCTGCAAAAGTTGCTTGGCTTCGGCGTTGGAGATATCGGGCAGGGTAACCGGCATAAACAGGATGGTACCTTCATCCAGCGGCGGCATAAATTCGCTGCCCAGGCTCAATAAAAGGGGGATGCTTACCAGCAAGGCAATTATATTAATGCCGATAGTAGTTTTACGCCAGGTTACACACCAGCTGAGTATTGGCCGGTATATTTTTTCTAACCCACGGTTTATGGGGTTATGGTCATCTGTTCTTAACTTCCCTTTCAGGAAAAACGAGATGAGTACAGGTGCCAGTGTTACCGCTAATATGGCATCAATGGCCAGGATAAAGGTTTTTGTCCAGGCCAGCGGGCCAAACAGCTTCCCCTCCTGCCCTTCCAATAAAAATACGGGCAAAAACGAAGCAACAATTATGAGGGTAGAGAAAAAAACACCGCGCCCCACCTGTTTACAGGATGCTTCTATGATCTTTATTCTTTCGGCTGTGGTCATGATTGCTCTTTTTGCTGTGCGATGGATAAATTGCGGTGCGAGTTTTCGACCATTACGATACCATTATCTACAATAACACCGATAGCCAACGCTATACCAGTTAAGGACATGATGTTGGAGGAGATCCCAAAGGCGTTGAGCAGTATAAAGCTGGCCGCTATAGTTATCGGGATTTGGATAATGATGCTCAAAGCACTGCGCCAGCTAAACAGGAACAGTATAACGATAATGGATACCGTAATCATTTCCTCAATCAGCGTATGCTTAACCGACTTAACGGCGCTTTCTATCAGTTCGCTCCGGTCATAGGCTATTTTAAACTTTACGCCCGGCGGCAGGCCTTTCTGAATATCGGCCATTTTATCCTTAACCGCGTGGATCACTTTATCGGCATTCTCGCCATAACGCATCACCACAATACCGCCAACCGCTTCGCCCTGGCCATCCTGGTCAAAAATGCCCAGTCGTTCGTCGCCACCCATTTGTACGGTAGCAATATCTTTTACCCGTACGGGGATGGTTTTAATAACGCCAACGGCTATGTTCTCCACATCCGCCAATGATTTAATATAGCCCAGCCCGCGTACAATATAGCCGGTGCCGTTCAATTCAAACTTGCGGCCGCCTACATCATTGTTATTGCTTTTAACCGCTTTAAGTACCTGCGATAAGGAAATATTATAATAGTTGAGTTTATGCGGATCGATGCTGATCTGGTATTGTTTTTCGAAACCACCGAAGGACGCTACCTCGCTTACGCCAGGCACGGTTTGCAGCCCCAATTTTACATACCAATCCTGCAGGGCGCGCTGTTCGCCCAGGTCGATGCCTTTGGCGTCAAGCGTGTACCATAATACGTGGCCAACGCCCGTACCATCTGGGCCCAGGGTGGGTGTAATACCTTGCGGCAGTAAACGCTGGGCGTAATTCAGGCGTTCCAGCACCCGGCTGCGCGCCCAGTATACATCGGCTTTATCATCAAAAACAATATAAACAAAGCTCATCCCGAACATGGACGTTGCCCTGATGGCTTTAACCTTCGGGATCCCCTGCAGGTTGCTCACCAGCGGATAAGTTACCTGGTCTTCCATAATTTGCGGACTGCGGCCCTGCCACTCGGTAAACACGATGACCTGGTTATCTGACAGATCGGGTATGGCATCAATGGGGTTTTCGTTTACCGCGTAGGCGCCCCAGGCAAAAAGGGCAAGCGCAATAAACAAAACGATATACCTGTTTTTTAACGACAGGCTAATAAGTTGATTAATCATCTTAATGGTTTTGATAAGCCCAGCCGCGGGTTGGCGGCCAGGCTTAAATGAATTACATTTTCATGGCTGCCGGTTTCTTTTTAGCAGGTGATTTTTTTACCAGGGCCATGCCACATTTTGGGCATTTGCCGGGTTTATCGCTTAATACCTCGGGGTGCATGGTACAGGTGTACTGCACTTTTGCCGGCTTGGCCTTTTTGGTGGTATCGGCGCTCATTTTACCGTTTGGTACATTGGCTGCAAAAACAGTTGCCGCAGAAAACAGGATGGCTACCGCCATCAGCATTACTTTTTTCATGGATCAAAAAAATTGAAAAGTGGATAAATAACACAGGCAAAACCTGCGCGTTGATTATAAATTAAGATGATGTATTTTAATTTAAAGGTTAGCCCCGTTACACATGGTAAGGACTAAAAAGAGAGAGGGAACAGGATCAGATCCTGTAAATGCAATTACGGGTATATATCGGTATAGCAGTGCTCCCCGGCGGGGCATTAGCCTGATAAGCGATAGCGGATGGTAATTCTTTAACGGTAATGACTGCTATCCAGTGGTTAATGGCAGGCAACAACACCGGCGATAAAACCTGCAACGTAAATAACGAGGCGTTTACGTGGGTATCCTTAATTTTAAAGCTTTGCTTTTCGTTTTTGCAACAACCGTCATCGGCTTTTTTATGGGCCTGGCTGTCATCGGCGCCATAAATGAGGGTAACGGCTGCCAACTTACCACAGCAATAAAAACGGTTAACCCCGATACCCACGCAGGATAACAGGTAAATAGCCGCGATTAAAATGAGTGCTGTGCGTTTCACAAATCTAAGGTATAAAATAATTGAGATATTAGCGATGAAGAGTTTAATATGACTATTAGTTAATATATATAATTGCGTTCACCGAATCATCGTAGATTTATATGGTATTGTAACTATGCTTGACTTTGTAATCGATTATAGTTGTAATAAATAATCCGAAAACACAAGGTGGACTTACAACGCCTTGGATAGATATTTAAAACTGTTACCATAAATAATAAGCGAGTATATGATCAGGAAAATTCACTTTCCAATTTTGTTTGTAATTGAACTTGTTGCGATATATTTTCTATCAGCACCAATGATCGAGAAGCCCGATCATTCACTAAATGTAATGGGAAGCAGGCTGCAATTAGCGTGCTTTATATTTATTGTCACTGTTTTAATTTTTGTGAGTGAAAAATACAGGAAACCAACAACAATCGGGCTGATGTTTTTATATATTGTATTTTTAATTGTGGTAGGGAGGTTAAATGTACTGTAGGGTTTGCGGTAACAGCGGAATTTTAAATAAAACGTGCGTGGCATTATTTTTCCTGTTAACATTCACTGTTATCGGTTGCAGAAATAAGGTTGACAACATCGTACCGCTAAATATCGTTCTTAAACATTACACCATGGCGGCAACAGAGAAAAATTGCACAATGGTAGTCTTGCTTAAAGCCTACCCTGTAAAAGACCGGGAGCAAAAAAAAGGATTTGCAAATCTTTATATCTGTGAGAAGCAAGACAGTAAAGAGTTGATTTTTATTTTTGAAACGGACAAAACAGCGCCTGGATATTTGGCTGATCCTGATATAAAAAACGAGGGGTTTTGTATATATTCCCAGGATGTTAATTTTCAACCTCCATCCAATGTAAGTGTAGATGTACCAAAAGGCTTCTCGATACCTAATGGATCAGCATACCTATTTGCAAGCCTCTACAGGCGTTTGGATTAGTAATAGCTGATCTGAGCGTCGCTGGTATGTGCGACCGATGTTTAGTTTGAAAGTTTTTTCTTTTAAGTAGGGCTATTATAAAGTGACTAAATATGGAACTTTTATTAGAAGACATAACGATTTTTACTATTACAGGCAGAAGACACCTTTATAAGTTAGGTGATATGGCTTATGGCCAGTGGCTTATATATCATGATGACTTACCGGTGTATTACTTTGATATTTTTGACGGAATATATAAAGATATTGACGAAGCTATTCAAAAAGACCCTTGTAAATATTTAAGAGAGAAGTTTCAAAGAGATAAAAAACAGCTTTCTTTAAGCCCCAATATAAAGGGAATTTGGTCGGCACGGGTAGCCAATAAATTGTTCGATATAGAAAAACTTCCTATCAACTTTTTTACTGACTCTTGAAGGTTATCAGAACAACCGGAAATTATGGAGAAAAACATCAAGGATACACACGCACGTGTGCACCAGTGGAGACCAAATTAATTAGACCATGGAACAGTATTTTATTTCGCACGGCACCCCAGTATCGGCTGCAGAAATTGAACATTTTATTCAAGAAAATGGTTTAGTTCTGCCTAAAGAATATAAAGACTTCATTAAGAAAGTCAATGGAGGTAAGACAGAGAAGGTTTCTTTCGAATTGGCAAATTTCGATTCGGAAAAAAAACAACTTGACCGTTACATCGATATCGAGGTATTTTTTTCCTTAACGGAGCTAAATAAAGTTTGGAATTATGTGAAAGACGAACTAAACGAGTATGGTCTTTTCCCAATTGCCGATGTTAAAGGAGGCATGATAATTTGTTGTAAACAACAGAGCGCCGATTTAGCTAAGATATATTTTTACGAAACAATTTCTGGAGCAACGAAACTTACCGAATCACTGCAGTTTTTCTTTGAATTATTAATTTCAGAAAGTGAAGTGGATTATAAAAAGTATGGCATGGACTATTGATAATCAAATTGTAAACTTTAATGGCTTAATTCTCCTAGCTGCCGCAAGGGCTTTTCGCTGTCGCCCCATGGTTAATTGGGATGGCCCTCTGACTGAAGGTCAAGGAATACTAAGTAATAAATATGCAACACCCGGATATCGCAATAAATTAACATATGGAAATAGCGAAACTCATCAATCAAATTATTCCGCCGTCAAATCGGGAGCATAGGGAAGGCTTTACGAACAGGCATATAATTGATCAGTTAAATGATTCTGAACGACAGATTGTAGAATCCTTGTTAATCGAAAAATTACTTGGCAACGATGAAAAAAAATTAGTCGACATATTAATAGTTGAAACATTGGCCTATATGAAATCAACTAAATCCCTGCCTGTATTGAATAATCTATTAATAACCAATTCTGATAATTTCGTCAAATTGATAATTGCAACTTCAATTTTTAAAATCAGTTTAGATTACGCAATGATCGATATAGCCATTGATCTATTTTTAACATTTAACGATAAGTTTCAAAAGATACCGGCATTTGTCTACTTAAAAAATTTCAATAATACCAGGACAGATGCTTTGATTCAAAAACATATCAACGACCCTGATTATTTAATCTCTTATAATGCAAAGAGACATTTAGGATTAGATAGGTAATTAACACAACAGCAGGACGTTGGTTTTATAATTGGTAATATAAATCTCGGATACCCGAAGCATTTTAAGCCTGCATTTTGTGCGTTTTCCAAGAGTTTTGGGTACCAAAGTGTGTGTACCGGTACGGGATGGTACACCCTGACACGGGGTGGCACACAACTGATGGTTAATATTTTTAAGTAAAACAAAACATTCTGAATTGTTACCCGCAGGTTAGTAGCAAATCCGCTGCCCGACATTTGAACAGGCAATTGGTATAACCCTACGCTGCCACAAGGGTTTCCCCAATGCTATTAAGTTAAGCTATTCAACCCCGTAGGGGTATAACATTTGTAGAAAAAATAGAAAAATAATGCTCCGTGCCGTATTCTAGGTTTACCATATTTCCAAATTTAATTTAAAATAAGCTTTTTAAGCTGATCTCTTATAGTTATCCACATACATTTCACCTCTTTTTACCAGAGAGAACATACGTAATATCAGCTTGAATTTTACATTATTCAGCACCAGTGAATAGTTTTTGCTTTGAAGTTTACGCTTTGCATAGGCGCTTATTTCCAGATCATGTGTGATGGCCGTTTTGGCTGCTTGCCGTTTTGGCTGCTTG
>NZ_JBFUCY010000042.1:0-63096 GCF_056404995.1 Mucilaginibacter sp. P2_A5 | reverse complement strand
ATTCATGACCAGGATAAATAAAAAGGCCTCCTTGTGAGAGACCCTTTATCCTTGGTTCAGCAGATCATATTGCTGGCAGGTTGCTCCTCAGCAGCGCCTGTTTCCTCTTTTGATCTGCATATGAAAATAAAAAAACTTGGCCATGCTTTGGTTTTTTTATTAGAAAAATATAACTTTATGTAATCTATTATCGCTTTTCAAGAGTAATTGCCTTACTTGCTGACAAATTTCATCATAGGAGATCCTTCACTACGTTCAGGATGACAGTTCTCTTATTGCATGTCATTTCCCCCTTCAGAATTTCGCGAAATTTTACCACTCAGCATGACAGCGCTCTTGTACTTATCCCTCAATCGTGTTAAATTCCCAACACCTGCTTCAACTTCACATACCCCGTTTTACTAACCGGGATCTTAGCCCCCGATTTCAGGATAGCCAAATGCGCGTCCTTTTCATAAGGGTCGATACGTGTTATCTGCGTAATGGCAATAATATACGAGCGGTGCACGCGGACGAACTGCCGTGGGTCGAGGGTTTGTTCGAAGAAGCTCATGGTTTTGTTTTTGAGGTATGAGCCTTCTTTGGTTATTACGGATACGTAGTCGTCGTCGGCCATGAGGTATTCAACGTCGGCAACGGGGATAATTTTTACTTTGGTGCCGGTTTTTACCACAATGCGCTCGTTTTGGGCGGGCGAATGGGCGGCAACGGCATCCAGCAGTTCTTCGGTATGTTTGGGGGTATGTTTTTCGGGAGCGGTGGCCAGGAATTTTTCGACAGCCTTGTTAAAACGTTCCTTGCTGAAGGGTTTCATGAGGTAATCCACAGCGTGGGCTTCGAAGGCTTTAATGGCGTACTCGTCAAAAGCGGTGGTGAAGATAACGGCGGGCGGGTTTTCTACCAGTTCCAGCATTTCAAAGCCGTTGATTTTGGGCATCTGCACATCTAAAAATATCAGGTCGGGCTGGTGCTGTTGTATGGCTTTCAGGCCTTCAAAGCCGTCGTTACATTCCTGTATCAGCTCAATATCTTTAAAATTTTGCAGGTATTCCATTACAACCATGCGGGCTAATGGCTCGTCGTCAATAATCAGGGCGCGCTTCATACTTGTGGTACTTTTATTATGGTTGTAAATATATTATCATTTGCGTAAGTTTCCATCAGGTCGTTACGGGCAAATAACAAATATAAACGGCGCTGCACCCCGCGCAAGCCAAAACCGGTACCTTTTTTAGGGCGGCTGGTTTGCGGATCGTAAGGGTTTTGCACCATCACCACCAGGTAATGGTCTTCCATTTCGCCACGGATGCTTACGGTAACTTCGCCGGTGGTATCGTACAAACCAAATTTTATGGCATTCTCAACCAGCGGCTGCAGCAGCATGGATGGCAGCAGGGCGGCACCGCAACGCGGGTCGCAACTGATCTCGGTTTGCAGGCGGTGGCCAAAGCGTACCTTTTCAATATCCAGGTATAAGTTCAGGTGTGCCAGCTCGTCGGATAGAGGCACCTGTTGCTGGTCGTCCTTTTTAAGGGTGCCGCGCAAAAAGTCGGATAGCTGGTGAATCATGGTACGGGCCAGGTCGGGTTTAAAGCCGATGAGCGCGTTAATGGAGTTAAGGCTGTTGAACAAAAAGTGCGGCTGCAGCTGCTGGCGCAGGTTGTACAACTCGGCATCGCGGGCCAGCTGCTCGGCCTCGGTTTTGCGTTTCAGGGTTTCGCGCTGATCGAGCTGCGAGTACCACAGCAAGCTGATCATGGCCATCCATCCCACGGCCAAAAAGTTGATAAAAAAGCGGATGGTTAACGATTGAATAACAAAGTTGACAAAGATGGCATCGGTATTAAGCAGCGGCAGCAAATACCGGCAGCCCGCGGCGCAAATGCCCGCCAGGGCCACCACCCATATAAACAGGTTGATATAGCTGCCCTTGCCCGGCTGGTAGTAGCGCAGGTTATTGTTAATAAGCCAGCAGGCGCCCGATAGCAGCACGGCGCTAAGCAAACCATCAATAGTTGAGGTGAACCACAAAAAACCAAAACTATGGATAATATACGTTTGCAACGCCGCCCAGCCGAAGCCACAGGCCACAAACGCACCGTATAATCTTGAAGCTTTTAAATTTGGTATGGCCAAAATGTTGTTCTGTTAATTTACTTTATAATCTTTTCGTCCCCGCAGGGTCTCTCGGTAGAGGACCCTGCGGCCAATGCCAGTCGTTTAGAATTATGTTTATCTAACAGCATTGTGCTCCTCACACCTCAGGGTCCTTTTTCAAAGAGACCCTGAGGGTACGGAATGCAGGGCGTCTAAGATTTCTCTTTCGCCCTCCCGCTCATGCCCCTGCTGCTCTATCGAAATGACATTTTCTTTATTTTAAATTCTTGATTCTTGACTCTTAATTCTTGACTCTTTTTCACTCAATTCCTCACCCCCAGCAACGCCGCCTTGTGATGAGCCCAGGCGATGTACAGGTCGGCGTCGGGTGTTTCGTGTATGTTGTAATACAGTTCGGCGCCGTCGGTGGGTTCGCTGATGCGGTTAAGTTCGGCCACATCAATAAATTGCCATTTAACGGTTTGGCGCTCAATATTTTTAAAGCTATCCTGGTTGGCATGGCCAATCTTGTTAGCTTTTTCAAAGGCATTCAGCTCGGTTTCGGCGCTGATTAACCGCAACTGCTCATCAAACTGCGCCTGATGATCGCCATCACCGCTTATTACCCTGAAAACTAATTTTGCTACGTACCAGTTCATGATTAGAAGCCCCCTCTAAATCTCCTCCTGAAGGGGGAGACTTTTTGTTTTTGTTTATAGATAATTAATAACTGTCATTATCGCTCCCCGATGTTTGTTGGGTTTCCAACTCACACCGGTTTTGAACGCTGGCTAATACTCACCCGGCGAGGCTGCGCCCGCCACCCTCTCTCTTCACCTGCGGTGGAAAGAGGGGCTTGAACGGTGGATACTTCAATCATTCAAAGTTCAATTTCAACTTTTCAAGCCCCTCTTTCCGGCGAAGCCGAAGAGAGAGTGGCCATCCGTTAGCTAACGGAGTAGCCGGGTGAGTCTTCTCCGCTATGCATCTGCTCCCTTTATTTTCAAAGTCTTGACTCCTGACTCTTGATTCTTGACTCTCTCTTAATAACTCCTGATATCCACCCCTGCAAAAATCGATACCCCTTTTAGTACCAGTATCTTGCCGTTAACGTTTGATGCTGTGCTGCGGATGCGTTTATCGTCTACGCTGGCAAATACGGCGGCCAAATCTGATACTACCTGCCAGTTGGATGGTACTATGATTTTGGTGCCGCCGAAAATCTGGGTAATATCCAGGTATACGCGTCCATCAATATCGGCCTGGGTAAAGTCGAGCTCGGCCCCGCCGAAAATGTTAACAATATCGCCGCCCTTGAAATTTTTGCTCAGGATGGTTTTATTAACCCCGCCGAAGATGGATACGGTATCCAGGTAATCGTCGCCGTTATGGTGGCCAAAAGGCGGCATATCGGGCGGAGGGGTGTTGGCGCCGGCTGCAGCGGGCTCGCCTAATGGTGGTATTTCGCCGCCATCTTTTACGGTGTAGTCAACAATCGGGTCTTCCATTTTACCAAAGTCGAACTTAGGTTTTTCGGTTTTTTTGCCCCAGTTGGCAGGGTCGGCAAAATCTTTTTCCCATTTGGTTTTGTATTTACCGGTAACAGGATCATGGCTTTTGCCGCGTCTTACAATAAGCCACATACCAAAGGCTATGATGGCAACCGGCCATACAATCCTGTCGGAATTATCAACATTGTTGATGATAAACAAGCCTATACCAATGGCTATTAATATTGGGCCCGATGATTTCTGAAAATTATGTTTGGCTCCCACATATAGGCCCCAGCATACAAGCCATAAAGGCCATAGTTCGATACGATCGGGAATGAAGAAAAGGCTAAATTGTTTTAGTAATAATATTGCTCCTACAATCAGCAATATTATGCCAGCCATGGCTTTGCCTCTGTTGGGGTTTTGCGGAGAATTTATATCGTTGTTCATTTGTTCAGTTGCATTTTAAATCATATCCCAAAACTAAGGTAACATAATACATGTGCCAAACAAATACTGGCGATATATTTAAAGTAATCGGTAAGGGGGTAAGTTTTGTCGGTGAAAAAGTTGGGGGGTGTTTAAACGACGCAATGATTAAGATTTAACATCTTTCGTTAAATGAAATATTTTCCTTTCGTGAAAATTCCGAACAGGCAACTACCACCCGGAAAATTGGGGTAAAGCAAAAGGGAAGGAGGGTTATGAGGATGTGCGACAGGTATGTTAAAAGGTTACGGCAGGTGGTTGGCAGGTGGTTTACCAGTTGTCGAAAAATGTGGTATAAAAATGCATTTTTCTTGTTCAAAACTTGATATCTGTTGCACATTATTTGAATTTTTTTGCCGATTTTGTTTTAAAAATACACATCATGGTGTTGCCCCGCTGATAGAAGCGGGGCCGGGCTATCCACTCATACGCCTGCAGGCATTACGCGCATTGGCCGGTACCCGTTACTATCCCTAACACTCAAAAAAAAGGGAGAACCTATACAGGCCCTCCCTCAAATTAAAACTATTAAATCAAAATGTATTATACTTCGGGCCCGGCAGGCTTATCAAAATGGAAAGGCTGTTTGGGCTGGGTGAAAATTTGTTCTTCGGTGTGTTTGCGTGGCTTAACCACCATCCAGGCGCCAAAGGCCATGATGGCCAGTGGCCATACTATGCGGTCGGCATCGGGGATGTTTTCGTCGAGCAAAAAGACTACGCCAACCAGGGTAACAATTATCCAGGCCGGCTTCCTGAAGTTATATTTTGCACCCATATAGGTACCCCAGGCAATCATCCACATTGGCCAGCTAAACAGCCAGTCGGGTATAAAAAACAAGTCGAATTGGTTTATCAGTAAAAGGCTTCCAGCTACTAATAAAATTGCCCCTGCGGCTGCTCTGCTGTTGTTTGGGGTGTTTAGGGTGTTTATATCGTTGTTCATCGTCGTAAGTTTTAAATTATACCCTAAAAGTACTGCGGTATATAAGGCACAGCAAGCCAATATTGGCGAACAGGGTATAACAACCCGGTAAGCAAGTGGATTTTGTCGGTGAATGCAGTTGCCGTTTTTCGCCGCAAATTTGACAAACAAATGCCGCTTTGTATCATTACAATAATTACATTGGCCTACCATAATATTACGATGGAAGATACTGATATATTGATCATAGGCGCCGGCTCGGCTGGTTTAATGGCTGCCCGCACACTGGCAAAAGCCGGTAAAAAAGTTGCCGTGCTGGAGGCCCGCGACAGGGTAGGCGGCCGCATTCACACACTCGAGAATACATCCGGCCAACAACCGCTCGAACTGGGTGCCGAATTCATCCACGGCGATTTGCCGCTCACAAAATCTTTATTGGATGAGGCAGGTATCGCCTATAACCATGCCGGTGCATCTATGTGGCGGTACGAGGATGGGGAGTTTAAAGAGAACGAAACCTTTGTAGAACATTGGGACGATTTCCTGGATGAACTTGGTGATTTAGAGCAGGATATGAGCATCAACTGCTTTTTGCTCCGGGAGTTTAAGGGCGAAAAATACCGTCGTTTAAGGGAATCGGTACGCCAATATGTATCCGGCTATGATAACGCCGACCCCAAAAAAGCCAGTGCGTTTTCCCTGCGCCGCGAATGGCAATCTGAAGATATGGGAGCACAATATCGTGTAGCAGGTGGCTACGGTAAATTAACCGGTTTTTTGGCAGACGAGATAACTGCTGCCGGTGGTCACATCTACTTAAATTCGGCAGTAAAAAAGATTTTTTGGCAGCAAAAGCGGGTAAAAGTGATTACCAGTGTTGGCTGTACCCATACGGCAAAGCAATTGATAGTGGCCTTACCCCTTGGCGTGCTGCAGGTTAATGCAGGTGATTCGGAGGCGATCAGCTTTAACCCCGAAATTCCGGATCATGCCAAAGCCATCAATGCTTTAGGCTTTGGGGCGGTAATAAAAATCCTGCTGGAGTTTGATGAAGCCTTTTGGGGCGATAAACAAACCGAAAAACTGGCCGGTAAAAGCCTTAGCGACATAGGCTACCTGTTTAGCACCGAAGAAATCCCCACCTGGTGGACACAGGCGCCCCAACATACCAACATCCTAACCGGCTGGATAGGTGGCCCCGAAGCTGCCGAAAAAACGGATACCCATAATACTGAAATACTAAAGCAAAGCCTGCAATCATTGGCCACTATTTTTAACCGGGACGAGCAGCAACTCAAACAAAAACTCCTTAACTACCACATAGTGAACTGGACGGCTGATGAATTTACCCGTGGCTCTTACGCTTATGATACGGTGGAGGCCGACCAGGCGCGATTGGTTTTAAATAAACCGGTAGAGCATACTATTTTTTTCGCCGGAGAGTACTTATACAACGGTGCTGCAATGGGTACCGTTGAAGCTGCACTGGATAGTGGGCTACGTGCTGCCGAACGGGCGATGCTGCTGTAATCCGGGACGAATTGTCGGCGTTTGTATTGGCGGTATCTTCATATTTTTAATCGCGGATAATATATTAACTAAATCTTTCGTTATAGGCGGATAAGTACCTTATCCAATGCCCAAATTATTCCTGATCCTGCTGTTTTCATATTTAATTATTGTCAGCCCTCGGCCCAAATTGCCGGATAGCAAACGGGCCGGTGATGCGCGTGCTACGGTGTGGCCCCGGTTACAAAGGGAATTAAACGATAAGGGTTTTAAAGGGGAAGCACCCATTTACATCCGCATTTTTAAAGACCAAGACGCGTTGGAAGTTTGGAAAAAGACAGGCAATAAATACAAGCTGTTTAAAACTTACCAGATTTGTTATTACTCGGGCAACCTGGGCACCAAAACCAAAAAGGGCGATAATAAAAGCCCAGAAGGTTTTTACTCCATCGAACCAAAACAATTAAACCCGGTAAGCAACTATTACCTGGCTATTAATGTGGGCTATCCCAACACGGTTGAGCAGTTAAAGGGCTATACCGGCAATGCTATTATGATACACGGGCACTGCGCATCTATCGGTTGTTACGCCATGACGGACGCCCGCATTGAAGAGATTTATACCCTGGTTTATAAAGCTTTTGAGGCCGGCCAGCAAAAGATCAGCCTGGATATCTTTCCCTTCAGGATGGATAACGCGCACATGGATTTTTACAGCCGCCAACCATACATGGCTTTCTGGAAAACGCTTAAGCCCGGGTATGAAAAGTTTGAAAAAACGCATTTGCCCGTTACCTACTATATCAAAGGGAAGAATTATGCGTTTTAAGCTTTAATGAAGATCAAAAAAAAGTCCCCTTGCAATACGCAAAAGGACTTGATTTTCAAAACCCTCTCCTTTGGATAGGGTAGGGGGAGGCTTTACGCCTCGCTGTTATATTTTATTTCGCCAACATGTTTGTCAATTTGCCAGCGGCCGGTACCTTCTTCGCCGATAACTTCAAATAGTTCAAGGGCGCGGCGTGCTTTGTATTCTTCTTCGCGCTGCTCTTTCAGGAACCAGTTTAAAAACTCCATGGTAACAAAATCCTGCTCTTTCATGCAGCGGGCATAAATGTTTTTGATAGAATTGGTAACGCTGATTTCCTGGTCCAAAGCCTCTTCAAACACCTCGCGAAACGAGTTGTATTCCTGTTTAATGCCGGTAATTTCCGGCGATACAGAATTCCCACCCATATCGAGAATGTATTTAAAAAATTTTAACTGGTGCATTCTTTCTTCTTCGGCTTGTTTAAAAAAGTAATCGGCCGAAAAATCATAACCATTACGGTTACACCAGGATGCCATTGATAAATATACTGACGAAGAGTATGCTTCCTTTTTTACTTGTTGGTTTAAAAGCACTTCAAGATCGGTAGAAATAAGGCTTTTTATGCGGAGTAGATCTTTCATGATGGATTAAATTGGTTGGTTATTATATGCCTGTGCAGGATGTTATACAATAATAACGCTATAATCTTATATTGTTCAATATAAAGTTAATATGAATTTAATCTAAATAGAGGGTTGTGAGTTGTGAGTTGTGAGTTGTGAGTTGTGAGTTGTGAGTTGTGAGTTGTGAGTTGTGAGGTGTGAGTTGTGAGGTGTGAGTTGTGAGTTGTGAGTTGTGAGTTGTGAGTTGTGAGTTGTGAGGTGTGAGGTGTGAGGTGTGAGGTGTGAGTGCAATTATGTTAAATAGTTAAAACAATCTTCATCAATGTCAACTTGCCCCTAATGACTAATGACTAATGACTAATGACTAATGACTAATGACTAATGACTAATGACTAATGACTAATGACTAATGACTAATGACTAATGACTAATGACTAATGACTAATGACTAACTTATCGTGCAATATGTGGTTCAACTCCAGCATCACAAAGGTTCCTTCCAGCAGTTCTTTCAGGGCTATAATTTGTACAAGGGTTAAAACGTAGCAGTGGTCGCAGGCGCAGATAAAGATGATCTCCACATCGGGATCTTTGGTGGTATTAAGCAGGGCATGCTCAATATCTATATGATAAACTGCCTTACGGAGTTTTAATAAACAACGGTAATCAAATTTGGCAACCTTTCCGGCAAAATCAACATACCAGCAGCGCTCTTCGTCGCATTGATAAATGGCTCCTTTTGTTGTTTTAAAAACATCGGTCCAGTGAGTTGTTTGAGTAAGTGTCGCAATCATATAACATTACAAAGATTGCGTTTATTTATAATTAATCCAAATAGTATTAAGCTTTTTTTGTATTCATTTTTCCACATCAACAATTATTATCTTTATTTGTAATTATTCCAAATAAAGATAAAGAAATTTTATCAACATGGGTTTTGAACGCGGGCGGATACTCACCCCGCCAGGCTACGCCGGCGACCCTCTCTCCGGCTGGCGCCGCAAAGAGGGTTAAGACATTTTTTTTAAATCTTTTTTCCTTTCCCCGCCCCTCTATGTACCTTCAGGGTCTTTCTGAATAGAGGACCCTGAGGGATTCGGGTAGCAAAATTACAACGGTTAGCACTAAGCAGGCGAGCTCAGTGGCCCTTTTCAAGGAGATCCTGAGCGTACGAAACTATTGGGTACAAGCAACCCCAAATTACTACCAGGGCTACGGCCAATAGGTATAAGAAAATTTTCCAGCGGGTGCTTAGGGGGTATTCTTTGTTCAAAATGCGCTTTATTTAGATGGGGTAATTAATTTATTAGGTAAAACCAGGGTATGTGCAGCAAGCCCTTGCGGATGCTTACATTTACGGTGTCGCCTATTTGGGTGGCATGGTAGGTGCCACGGTCAACATCTATACTTTTGGCTGTACCATGGGGTTGCCAGGCCTTTAGGGCAAGCGTATAGGTAGTGCTTTTACCCCGCTTAATGGTTTTGTCAAGAACGGTAGTTTTATATTGTTTAGGCGTCGAACTATCAAACGCGCAGTTAAGTTGCATGGTGGTACCAAAGCCATACAAACCGGATATCAACAGCATAATGAGTGCCTGCGCGGTTTTCGATGGCAGGGAACTGTTTGTACCCCAGCGGTAAAGTATGGTAAACAGCATTGCGCCAATGCCCAGGCAGGGAAACCAGGTATTGGTATAACTGTAAATATTAAATTGGTTTAATGATTTAAACAGCATGATAAATATGGGCATAGTAATGCCAAACCCTACAAACGGGTAAACGCTTACCTTGCCCGAACTTAGAAACCTGGTTACGCCCCGGCCGGCAACTATAATGGTTACGCCCAACAGCGGATACCCCATCATAATTAAAGCAGCAACAGGCCTATTATTAACCGGGATCATGGCAAATAGCAGTACAAACCCCGCAACGTTGTAAATCAGCGCTATTTTTTTTCCCTTTTTTAGCTTGTTTTTACGTTCTGCTTTCGTAAGGCCATATTTTTTGTTTTGCAAAAATTTTTGTTTTTCGGCGGATAAGGATACGCCGTAAAGATCCGTGAATTTTTCGCTGATCCATTTTTTGAGTTCGTCGCTATCCTTAAAATCCTGGTAATTGTTAATGGTGATTTTGGGCGATGCAGCCCCCTCAAGCGGATCGATATATATTACTTTTTCGCCTACCCGGCAGCCTTTTACATCGACACATAATAACTCCTTTGTTCCAAAAGCAGTAGTGCGGGTGATGCTGTAATCGGATACGGTAACCCTGCTCCTGAATACGTTGATGAGCATCAATACGCATGGTATTACAACGACGAAGCAAAACAATAAAGCGCTTAAACCGTGCTTGCCGGGTACATTAAGGCCGGATAAGCCCAACCCGAGGAAAAATAAGATTAAGACGGACAGTAACAGGCCGGAAAATATCCGGAAACCAATTGATAGCCTAAATTCGCGCTCCATGTGTAATGTTTGGTGGGATAAATATAGATTTTTATTGATTGGATAGGGATGTTTTTGATACAGTTGTTTGTGTGAAACTTAAACATCGGCTTTGAACGCGGGCACGACTCACCCGGCCGACGCTTCGCTGGGCCACTCTCTCTCCGGCTTGCGCCGCAAAGAGGGTTAAAACATTTTATTTTTTTTACTTGTTTTTCATTTTTCCGCCCCTCTATGCGACGCAGTCGGAGAGAGGGGCCGACGGGCGTAGCCTCGTCGGGGTGAGTCGTCTGCGCCATATAAATCCCGTCCGCTCAATAATTATTTAAATTAATATACAACAAATCAATTTTATTATAAATTTGAAACGCGGTTAAGCCTAAAAGCCGGCCGTAGCCAATTATACTTTTTTACCTGTTTTATTATATGAAGAAAACGTTACTCTTTGCCTTATGCAGCTTTGTGCTTGCGTTGGGCGCTTCGGCACAAATGCCTGCTTTAGAGCGTGTTGAGCCTATGTCGTGGTGGGTAGGCATGAGCAACCCCAACCTGCAGCTGATAGTGCATGGCAATAATATTGCGGGCCGTAATGTGGTACTTAATTACCCAGGTGTTAAGGTCAAAGCGGTGCACAAAGTCGAAAACTCAAATTATTTATTCATCGATCTGCAACTTTTTTCATCCGCACGTCCGGGAACGTTCCCGATAAAATTTACAAAGGCCGGTGAAAAGGACCTGGTTTACCAATATACCTTGAATAAACGCGACAAATCTGCCGGCCGTATCCAGGGTGTAACCAGCAAAGATCTCATCTACCTCATCATGCCCGATCGCTTCAGCAACGGCGATGAAAGCAACGATTCATTTGATAACCTGCGCGAGAAAGGCGTTCACCGCGATTCGATGTACAGTCGTCACGGCGGCGATATTCAGGGTGTGATGAACCACCTTGATTATTTAAAGGCGTTGGGTGTAACTGCCATATGGATGACCCCCGAAATTGAGAACGACGAGCCGCACGCATCATACCATGGCTACGCCGTTACAGATTATTATAAAATAGACCCACGATACGGTACCAACGAGTTGTATAAAAAGTTTGTAGCAAAATGCCACAGCATGGGCCTGAAGGTGATTAAAGACCTTGTACATAATCACGCCGGCACCGAGGGTTATACCATTTTGGATATGCCGATGAAAAGCTGGGTACATCAATGGCCAAAATATACTAAATCAAACTTTAGGGATGCAGCGGTGATGGATCCGCATGCGTCGCCAATGGACAAGAAGCTGATGGCCGATGGCTGGTTTGACCATCGTATGGCCGATATGAACCAGAATAATCCATACGTGCAAAATTACCTTACCCAAAACCACATCTGGTGGGTAGAGTATGCGGGTATTGATGGTTTTCGTTTAGATACCTATCCGTATAACGATCCGGCATATATGGCCAAATGGGCGCAGGACGTCAAAGCCGAGTTTCCAAGACTTTCCATTTTTGGCGAAACCTTGGTATGGTCGGCTGCCAACCAGGCATTTTTTACACAGGGCAATACCGTTAACCGTGGCATGGATACCCACCTGCCCGGCGTAACCGATGCCGTATTGAAGGATGCGATTTATGAAGCTTTGAACGGTAATGACGGCTGGACAGATGGCGTTGGCCGCCTGTACTCGGTTATAGCGCAGGACTTTTTATACCAGGATGCTACCCGCAACACCATATTTGTGGACAATCACGATATGAGCCGCCTGTTATCTGTAGTGAAAGAAGATTTTACCAAATACAAATCGGCCATGGCAATGCTGCTTACCATGCGTGGCGTACCGCAATTATATTATGGCGATGAGATCCTGATGAAAAATTACAGCGATCCTGATGGTTTAGTGCGCGAGGATTTTGCCGGCGGATGGAAAGGTGATAAA
The DNA here is from genome assembly GCF_056404995.1 of Mucilaginibacter sp. P2_A5. Lineage (NCBI taxonomy): Bacteria > Pseudomonadati > Bacteroidota > Sphingobacteriia > Sphingobacteriales > Sphingobacteriaceae > Mucilaginibacter > Mucilaginibacter sp. P2_A5. The sequence goes on along the minus strand of NZ_JBFUCY010000042.1, from coordinate 50,777 downwards.
GAAAATAAATTTACCGCTGATGGCCGCAGTAAAAAGGAAAACGAAGCATTTAATTACGTAAGCAAGCTGGCCAATTACCGCAAAGGTACAACCGCCCTGCAAACGGGCAAAATGATGCAGTTTGTACCCGAAAAAGGTATTTATGTGTACTTCAGGTATGATGCTGCCAAAACGGTAATGGTTATTTTCAACAGCAGCGATAAGGATCAAACAACGACAACTGACCGGTATTTTGAACGAATTGGCGATGCAAAAAAGGCCCGCAACGTGATAACAGATGAGCCGGTTGACCTGGGCAGCATCACCATACCTGGCAAAACAGCTTTGGTACTCGAAATATTACCCGGCGGTACTCATTAAAAATTATATCTTAGTGGCTTTGAGCCGCGTATCTAAAAAGTTACAATGAACAATATTAAAGCATGTATTTTCGACCTGGATGGAGTAATTGTCGATACAGCCGTTTATCACTACAAAGCCTGGAAAAGATTGGCCAACTCGTTGGGCTTCGATTTTACCGAGCACCAGAACGAACAGCTGAAAGGCGTAAGCAGAGTACGCTCGCTCGAGCTTATTTTAGGCTGGGGAGGCGTAACTAAAACTGCAGAGGAGCAGGAGGTTTTAGCCACTCAGAAAAATACCTGGTACATGGAAATGGTTAACCAGATGAAACCTGATGAAATATTGCCGGGCGCAAAGGAGTTTGTAGAAATATGCCGCAAAGCGGGCATCAAGATTGCCTTAGGTTCGGCCAGCAAAAACTCCATGACCATCCTCAACAAAACTGGTATCACCAACCTTTTTGATGCGGTTATTGATGGCAATAAGGTAAGCAAAGCCAAACCCGACCCCGAAGTTTTTTTGGAGGGCGCTAAAGCCCTAAGTGTTGAACCCGAAGAATGCGTGGTATTTGAAGATGCCATTGCCGGGGTAGAGGCAGCCAAAGCCGGCGGCATGAAAGTAGTTGGCATAGGCCAGCCGGGTGTGCTTGATGCTGATTTGGTAATCAGTGGGTTGAATGAAATGACGTTAGATAAATTATTTAAATTATAAGAAGCCCTCGATATGTCATTGCGAGGAGGAACGACGAAGCAATCGCGAACTTTACAAAGCGGATTTGCAAAGTTCGCGATTGCCACGCTACGCTCGCAATGACATACCAAGGCTTAAACATTATTACAATTGCAATTCAATGAAGGACTATATTAAAGTTGATGAGTGGAAAATAATCGAAGAAGGCTTTGATGCGCACCATCACCAGGTATCTGAAAGCATATTTAGCCTGGGTAACGGCAGGATGGGGCAGCGCGCCAACTTTGAAGAGGCATATAGCGGCGAAACATTATTGGGTAATTACGTTGCCGGGGTTTATTATCCCGATAAAACACGTGTAGGCTGGTGGAAAAACGGATATCCTGAATATTTTGCCAAAGTATTGAACGCTGCTAACTGGACAATTATTGATGTAGTTTTAGATGGCGAACAGTTGGATTTGGTCAAATGCGAGGTTACCAGCTTCCGCCGTGAATTGAATATGAAGGAAGGCTACCTGAAACGTACTTTCACTGCCAAAACCGCATCTGGCAAAGAAGTATCGGTTGAGGCCTGCCGCTTTTGCAGTATGGTTGATGACGAAACCGCGGCTATTAATTATACCATTACCCCACTAAATTTTAGCGGTACCATCACTATTACCCCGGCTATTGATGGTGATGTAATGAACAAAGACTCCAACTACGACGAAAAGTTTTGGGATGAATTAAGCAAAGCCAACCAGCCCGATGGAGGATATGTTGTAATGCGTACCAAAAAAACCGGTTTTGAAGTGGCGACCGGTATGAAATTCAGCGTTTTGCAAAACGGCGAAATTATCCGGCCAAAAACAACAGCGATATCGAAAGAAAAATACGTAGCATCAAAAATTGAATTGCAGGCACAACCGGGCCAAAGCATCAGCATTATCAAATACGTTGCTAACCTGTCGTCGCAAAATCATAAACCCGAAGACCTGGTTGCCGCGTTGGCAGCTACTTTAGATCGCATCAGCCTTAAAGGTTTTGATACCATGCTGGCCGAACAAGCCGCTGCCTGGGCCGAAAAATGGAAACACAACGATATCATCATAGAAGGAGATGAATCGGCTCAACAGGCCATCCGCTTTAATATTTTCCAGCTTAACCAAACTTATACCGGCGAGGATGACCGCCTGAACATAGGCCCCAAAGGCTTCACCGGCGAAAAATACGGCGGCTCAACCTATTGGGATACCGAGGCTTATTGTGTGCCTTTTTACCTGGCCACCGCACCGCAAAAAGTTACCCGCAACCTGCTGCTTTACCGGTATAAACAATTGGGCAAGGCTATCGAGAATGCGGCTTTATTGGGCTTTAAAAACGGGGCAGCATTATATCCCATGGTTACTATGGATGGTACTGAATGCCATAACGAGTGGGAGATCACTTTTGAAGAAATTCACCGGAATGGCGCTATCGCTTATGCTATTTTTAATTATGTGCGCTATACTGAAGATAAAGCATACCTGGCCGATTATGGTTTTGAAGTATTAATAGCGATAGCCAGGTTCTGGTCGCAAAGGGTAAGCTGGTCGCAGGATAAGCAACAGTATGTAATGCTGGGTGTAACCGGGCCAAACGAGTACGAAAATAACGTAAACAATAACTGGTATACCAGTATGCTGGCCGTTTGGTGTATGAAATATACCATGGAAGTTGCCGAAAAAGTGAAGGCTGCCGATAAGGTAAAATACGATGCCCTCGCGGCCAGGATCGACCTGGATGAAGCTGCAGAGTTTAGCCGCTTTGGCCATATTGTTGAAAATATGTACCTGGGCCATGATGAAAAGCAGGGCATATTTTTACAGCAGGACGGTTACCTGGATAAAGAACAGATATTAGTAAAAGACCTGCCGGCAACAGACCGCCCGCTGAACCAAAAATGGAGCTGGGACAGGATCCTGCGCTCCTGCTACATTAAACAAGCCGACGTATTACAGGGGATTTACTTTTTTGAAGATGAATACGATATTGATACCATCCGCCGAAACTTTGACTATTATGAGCCACGCACCGTGCATGAGTCGTCATTATCGCCATGTGTGCACGCTATTTTGGCCGCAAAACTGGGCGACGAGGCCCGTGCCTACGAATTTTACCTGCGTACCGCGCGGTTAGATCTGGACGATTATAACAATGATACCGAAGATGGCTGCCACATCACCTCGATGGCCGGAACCTGGATGGCCGTTGTAGAAGGCTTTGGCGGAATGCGTGTAAGGGACGGCAAACTGCTGTTCCAGCCGTTTATTCCCGAAAAATGGGCCTCGTTCTCGTTCCATATTGGTTTCCGCGGATCATTGCTCAATATCAAAGTGAGCAAGGATGGCGTGAATATTAAAAACCTGTCGGATGTGGAAACTACGGTATCTGTTTATGGTAAAGATCAGTTGGTAAAAGCCAACGACGAATTATTGGTTGAGGCGTAATGAATTTAGGCCGTAACCAACAATATATTATAGCGGTAGCAGTTGCAGTTTTTGTTTCCCTGATAATTCATCGCGTATTTACAAGTGATGGGCTTGGTGGTCTTTTTGCGGTAATGTCAGTAACATTTTTAATTGGTTTGCCCTATGCTGTCGGTTATTTAACGGTTTATTTATGCAAAACCGAAACTATAGAAAGTTCGGCAAAGGCATTTTTTATACCCTTTGTGCCGATGTTCATATTTTTTTTAATCACTCTTTTTTTTAGCCTGGAGGGTATTGCATGCTGGATAATGATCATGCCGATATTTTTAATAGTGGCGGGTTTAGGTGGTATTACTGCACGGCATTTTAAACTTAAAAAGCGCGATAAAACCAAAAACTTTGTATATATAGTTTTATTGCTGCCCTTTTTTATGGCTCCTATAGAAAAAGCCATAGGCGCAATTCCAGGCAATTATAAGGCTTACACCGAAATAGTTATCAATGCCGGAAATGTTTCCGTTTGGCGCAATGTAACTCGTGTTAGCGCTATAGATAAGAAACAAGATAGCGCTGTTTTCACAAGGTCTCTGGGTTTCCCACGCCCAATAAGTGCAGAGTTGGATACAGAAGCTGTTGGCGGCAAACGTAAGGCCATATTTGATAAAGGGCTGGTGTTTGATGAAACTGTAACCCAATATAGTGACCTCCGATCTATGACGTTTACTATTCATGCCAACCCGTATGATATTCCTTCTACTACTATGGATAAGCACATTGTTGTAGGTGGCGAGTTTTTTGATGTGCTGAATGGAACTTACGAGTTGGAGCAAATTGATCCCGGTCATTGCAAACTCCGCTTATACAGTAATTTTAAACTAAATACCACCTTTAACTTTTATGCAGGCCTTTGGGCTACGTGGGTAATGAAGGATATTCAGCAAAACATATTAAAGGTGATCAAGGAACGGTCGGAGGCCTGCCAGGGATAATGAAAAAAGTGGTATTTATTTTATTGACATCGTTGGCATTTCAAAACAGCTTTGCCCAACATCACCCCAAAAAAAGAAAAATGGAACAAACTACTGCCGATCATAAGCTGATCATATACCAACTATTGCCCCGCTTGTTTGGCAATACCAAAACGCTCAATAAAACCAACGGTTCCATTGAAGAGAATGGCGTTGGTAAGCTGAACGATATTAATGATAAAGCCCTGCACGAGATAAAAAAAATGGGCTTTACCTACGTTTGGTATACCGGTGTAATTGAGCACGCCACCATGACCGATTATTCGGCTTACGGCATTAAGGCCGATGACCCGGATATTGTGAAGGGAAGGGCAGGCTCGCCTTATGCTATCAAGGATTATTATGATATTGACCCCGATCTTGCTGTTGACGTGAAAAACCGCATTGGCGAATTTGAGGAGTTAATAAAACGTACCCATGCTAACGGGTTAAAGGTATTGATGGATCTGGTACCCAACCACGTGGCCCGTACTTATGCATCTGACGTAAAACCGGCCGGCGTGCGCGATTTTGGTCAGGATGATGATAAAAGCAAAGGCTTTAGTCCGCAAAATGACTTTTACTACATACCGGGGCAGCCTTTTGTAGTACCTGCGGGATACAATCCGGGTGGCGATGAATTTAAAAGCCCATTAAAGGACGGTAAATTTGATGAGAACCCGGCCAAAGCAACCGGTAACGATGTGTTCAGCGCATCACCATCTATAAATGATTGGTTCGAGACGATGAAGTTGAACTATGGGGTTGATTATATGGATCACCGCCGTGGACATTTTGACCCGATACCGCCGCTTTGGAATAAAGTTTACTATATTTTAAAATACTGGACTGCTAAAGGTGTCGACGGTTTTCGCTGCGACATGGTGGAGATGGTGCCTCTTGAATTCTGGGCCTGGGTAATCCCGAAAATGAAAGCGGAGCATCCCGGTATTGTTTTCATTGGCGAAGCATACGATAAAGGCAAATACAGCGATTATATTTTTAAAGGACACTTTGATTACCTGTACGATAAGGTTGGCCTGTACGATACTATCCGCAACTTAACCCGTAACGATTACCACACCAATACCTGGGGCATCAACGCGGTTTGGAACCACGATAGCAAGGGCATTGACCAGCACATGCTCCGCTTTATGGAAAACCATGACGAGCAACGCATTGCATCGCCTGATTTTGCCGGCAATCCGTGGCTGGCCGTGCCGGGCATGATTATAACAGCAACGCTAAACACCGGGCCGGTGATGATATACTCCGGTCAGGAAGTTGGCGAACCCGGCGCAGGCAGCGAAGGGTTTAGCGGTAACGATGGCCGTAGTTCGATATTTGACTATTGGGGTGTACCCGAACACCAGAAATGGCTTAACGGCGGTGCTTATGATGGCGGTAAACTATCTGATGATCAAAAAAAGCTGCGGGGTTTCTATAGCACCCTGCTTAACGCCGTGCACAACAGCCCGGCCATTAAAACCGGCGCTTTTTATGAGCTGATGATGGCCAATGAGCACCAGCCGGGGTTCGACACCAAAATGTATATATACCTGCGTTATACCAATAATCAGCGTATATTAGTGATAACCAATTTTAACCGGGATGCCCGCAAATTAAGCATAAAACTGCCGGACGACCTGTTACATAAATTAAATATAAACGGCAAACAGCAATTTACAGATCTGCTCAGCGGCAGCAAATTCAATACAGATGATATAAAAAATGGTGTTGAAGTAACTGTAGGAGCGAGTAGCGGGTTGATGCTGGAGTTTTAGTAAACTATGTCATTGCGAGTACCCATCAGGGGTATCCCTGAAAAAAACCGTTATGACGTTTAAAAAACAGCTATTGATTATCAATAACTTACATGGACGTCATTATAAGGTACGAAGCAATCGCGAACTATGCATATCCGCTTTGCATCCTTGCGATTGCTTCGTACCTCGCAATGACATATTATAGCGTAGTGCCGGCCAGACAAGACCAATGAACGAATGAACCAGTGAACCAATTAACTGGCGACAAATAAACCAACGTGATGAATAAAATATTACAAAAGCCAAGATTAAGTTTCTGGCAAATCTGGAACATGAGCTTTGGCTTTTTGGGTATCCAGTTTGGGTGGGCTTTGCAAATGGCAAATATGGGTGCCATATATGAGTACCTGGGCGCCAAACCCGATAAGATACCTATGCTATTTTTAGCGGCTCCGTTAACCGGTTTAATAGTACAACCAATTGTTGGTTATATGAGCGATCATACCTGGCATTCAAGGTTGGGTAGGCGCAGGCCATATTTTTTAGTTGGCGCTATTATCAGTACAATAACGCTCGTTTTTATGCCTAATTCATCAGCCCTGTGGATGGCTGCAGGATTGTTATGGATTATGGATACATCCATAAACGTAAGTATGGAGCCTTTCAGGGCATTTATTACGGATAAACTACCCGACGATCAGCGTACCCGAGGGTTTGCAATGCAAAGTGTTTTTATAGGCTTGGGTTCGATTATCGCATCAGCATTACCCTGGATGATGAGCCATTGGTTTAATGTACATAACTCCCTTATTGGCAGCAGTATACCGGCTACTGTACGTTATTCGTTTTATATTGGCGCGGTGGCATTTATTACGGCGGTTGTTTATACTGTTTGTACCAGTACCGAATACCCCCCGGCAGATATTAATGAGCTGCAAAAGAAAAAAGAAGAAAAACGCGGCTTTGGAGCAGGCGCATCCGAAATTTTTCATGCCATAGTAAATATGCCCAAACGGATGCGTAAGCTGGCATTGGTACAGTTTTTTACGTGGCCCGGCTTGTTTTTAATGTGGTTTTATTATTCGCCGGCTGTAGCAAGAAACGTATTTGGCGCTGTTAGCGAAAAGGATGCTCTTTATACCAAAGGAGTAGAATTTGCCGGACTTACGCTGTCATATTATAACCTGGTTACCTTTGTTTTTGCTTTTTTTATCCCATTCATTGCAGCTAAATTAGGTAGAAAGTATACCCATATGCTTTGTTTGCTGGCTGGTGCTGCGGGCTTAATATCGGTATCATTTATTCATAGTCCCAATATGTTATATGTATCTATGACTGGTGTAGGTATTGCCTGGGCGAGCATATTATCAATGCCTTATGCTATGCTTGGTGGTTGTTTGCCCGAAAATAAGGTGGGCATTTATATGGGGATATTTAATTTCTTTATTGTGTTGCCGGAAATATTGGCTTCATTGCTTTTTGGCTGGATCATGTCGCACTGGTTAAATAATGACAGGTTACTGGCAGTTGAAATAGGTGGTTGCCTTATGATACTGGCAGCTTTGCTAACACTTCGTATAAAAGAAGAAGAATAACTGTGCGGTTTACGGTTTTTTAACAGGCCGTATTTACAATTATGGCAGCGTTATTGTCGTTTTTTGTGCAAGATGGTAAGAGAATTCAAATAATAGAGGCTTCAAATTGAAGAAAACGTTAAAAACTACCTCGGTTAATGATTTTTCCTCAAATCAAATGTTGTATATTGCGTAGTAAGTACACATTATACATATTTGCACAAACCCCGTTAAATAATTTGAATGGAAAGTAACACACCCAATCCGGAAGAGCTAACCAGTAAGATAGTTGAGATTAAAAACTTGCTGGAAGAAGAAGAGGAAGAGGAGTTTCATCACCTTAATAACCCCGCCGATGGCATAAAACCCATCATTAAAAAATACCTTGGCATACCAAACCATGCCGACCAGATAGGCAATAAATTTTATTTTACCGATGGCGATGCCAAAGTAGAAGTTGTTGTTGTTACCGACGAGATTATTCGCGTAAGATTGGCGCCGCACAGCGTTTTCCTTGAAGAATTCTCTTACGCTGTACCCACACTGGAGCATAAAGCAGCCGCGTTCACGTTGTACGAGGATGACAACGAGTTTCGTGTGGCAACTAAAGCCATAAATTGCCACATCCGTAAAAAGGATTTTTTCATTTCGTTTTCTGACAGCAATAACCATGTAACCAGTTCAGATGCTGTGCCTATGCACTGGGAAGAGAATGTTCAATTTGGTGGCTACTACGTATTTTGCACCAAAACCTGCGCCAAAGACGAAAGTTTTTTTGGCCTGGGCGATAAGCCTACCGAGCTTAACCTGCGCGGTAAAAGGTTGAAAAACTGGAACACCGACGCGTATTCGTTTGCCTGGAACCAGGACCCGCTTTACCGCAGTATCCCTTTTTACATTAGTGTAAATGAGGGCATAGCACATGGTATCTTTTTTGATAACACCTTTAAAGCGCATTTTGATTTTGGCGCCGAAGATAAAACCAAAACCAGTTTTTGGGCTGATGGCGGCGAACTGCAATATTATTATATCCACGGCCCACACATGATGGATGTGGTAAAAAGCTACCACCTTTTAACCGGAACACACCCCATGCCACCGCTTTGGGCGCTGGGTTATCACCAATGCCGCTGGAGCTATTATCCCGAGGCTAAGGTGCGGAAGATTGCCAGAGGCTTTCGCGAAAATAAAATCCCCTGCGATGGTATCTATTTGGATATCGATTATATGGATGGATACCGCTGCTTTACCTGGAATAAGAAATACTTCCCCGACCCTAAGAAAATGATCAGCGAACTGGCTGCCGATGGGTTTAAAACCGTTGTAATTATTGATCCGGGTATCCGTGTTGATGATAACTATTGGGTGTTTAAAGAAGGTAAGGAAAATAGATATTTTTGCCGCCGCAGCGATGATTACTTTATGGAAGGCCATGTTTGGCCGGGCCGCTGCCAGTTTCCGGATTTTACCAATCCCGAAGTACGCGAATGGTGGGGGGGCTTATTTGAGGAGTTGGTAGAGATGGGCGTGGCCGGCGTTTGGAATGATATGAACGAACCTGCCGTTTTTGGAGCAGGCACCTTCCCCGATGATGTCCGTCATCAATATGATGGGCACCGTGGGTCGCACCGCAAGGCGCATAATGTTTACGGAATGCAAATGGTACGCTCAACCTACGAAGGTTTGCGTAAGATCATGAAAAATAAGCGCCCTTTTACTATTACCAGGGCGGGATACTCGGGCGTACAACGTTACTCATCCGCGTGGACGGGCGATAACGTGGCCTCATGGGAGCACCTCAAATTAGGTAATATTCAATGCCAGCGCATGTCAGTATCGGGCATACCTTTTTGCGGTACAGATATCGGCGGTTTTAGCGGTGAGCCTGATGGCGAGCTATTTACCCGCTGGATACAGCTGGGCACTTTCTCGCCTTTTATGCGCGCGCACTCTGCAGGTGATACCAAAGAGCGTGAACCCTGGAGCTTTGGCGAGCCGTTTACCGAAATCAACCGTAAGTTTATCGAGCTGCGTTACAGGCTTATCCCATACTTATACTCCACTTTTTGGGAGCATCACCGTTACGGTTTCCCTATTTTGAGGCCGGTAGTAATGCATGAGCAGGATGTGTTGTTAAACCACTTCCGCCAGGACGAATTTACTTATGGCGATAAAATTTTGGTTTGCCCGGTAATGGAGCCAGGCCAGATAAAACGCAACGTGTACCTGCCAAAAGGCAAATGGTTCAATTACTGGACATTTGAAGTGCTGGAAGGCGGTAAAGAAGTTACCGTTGACACGCCGTTGCAAACCATGCCGCTGTTTGTAAAAGCCGGATCTGTAATACCCGAATACCCGGTAATGCAATACACCGGCGAAAAAGAAATTGAAGAAGTTAAACTGAACGTTTACTATACCGACTACGAAGTAAACTCCTTCCTGTTTGAAGATTACGGCGAAACTTTTGCCTATGAGCAGGATATTTACCTGGAGAAGAAATTTGTGGTAAATGGCAATTCAAGAAAACTGACTATAGGCCAAAGCATGGAGGGGTTGTACACCCCGCGCTACGAGGGCTATCACTTTAACGTTATCGGCTTACCATTTAAGCCGCACAAAATAGTGGTAGACGGTAAAAATGTAACCGCTTTTACCATCAACGCTGATGGCACTATGGAGTTTAAATACAGTAAAAAGTTTAAGCAGATAGAGATTACCAAATAATAAAATTAAGGCCGCCTCCCAAAAAAGGCGGCTTTTTTTATGCTTTATGCATCAATAAAAACTTTACACTTTCGATTTGCAAAATATGACAATTCGGAATGTATTGATTTCGCATGGTATACGGTTAAAGAAAGTGCTGCACCAATTGTTCCCATTCTTCGTCAAGGGATAGGTTAGGCCGGCTTTGTCGTGCCCTGTTATACCAGTAATCGGCATTCCAGGTGTCGCCTTCTTTACGGTGCAAATAGGCATGAACCCATGCCGATGCCTGGTCATCCAGGTGATCGACCTGTGCATGCGCAAGGTGCCAATCGCCTTTCCCATCATACCAAAGGCTTTTCAACTGCGGCGACAAATCGGTACCGGGCTGTTCTAATTTTAACGATGATTTAAATTCAGATAGCGTATTCATGTCGCATTAATTTTTGATAAAAATGAGATTATTCCTGTAAAGTTCATAAACTAAATAATTTTATGAAGTGCCCCTTAAGTTTATAGTACGGTAAAGCCAATGTGTTGCCCATGGCTTACAACACCACTAATTGCAGCATTAGCGATAGCAGTGGATACCGGCCAATGTGGCTAAGGCCTGCGTAGTATGAACGGATAGCGCGGGCCGCAGGCAATGCCATGGTTACTGTCGCCTAAACCTGCGCTTGCCTGCAATGGCAAAAACAGAGGTTGCCAGGATACCGCCGACGAAAAAGATTAATGCAAAGTTCATTTGCGCGGGAAAATAAGTCATGGCGGTGCCGGTTATCAGGGCTATAACAGCGTTAATAAGCATGAGGTTGCCTACCCAGTTGCACAGGCCGTTAACATCGCTCACCAGTTTTTCGTCGAACCCGGATATGAGGCTGGCTTTCTTTTTATATTTTATTTGGTAGCCAAATAGTAACATTACCAGGGCTATAGCGCCAAAAACAAAGAGGTTAAGCATATTATTCGGGTAAATAGGTAAAGAATGGTTCTTGTCGGGTGTCCCAAAAAAACAAAAGGGTTATAGATTCGTCGGTTACGCGATAAAACACCGAAGATTGCCTGGTTATTAGCCCAATACGTACATTCTCGTCAATTGAAGACGATTTAAACATGAGCGGGAATTCACTGATCAGATCGATAGTTTTTCAACCTTCAACAAAAACTTATCAGCCGAACGTTTTCCAAATTTACTTTGAATAGATGTGTATAATACTAACAGCGTTTCTTTTGCTGGTTGGGTATAATAAACTTTAAGGCTCATGAAAGGCCAAGCATGTCTCTTACGCCGGTGTAGGGCGTTAATTTCCCTTCTTTAGCTTGTTTCAAAGATTCTTTTACGCCTTGTACAACATAATCAGGGTAAACCTCACTCTTTTGTTCAAAGGTAATTTTCATCGCTTTCATAACTGCCTTTATGGCCGCCAATTGTTCTTTATTTTCGGGATATACGATCAATGCATCCATATTCAAAATTAAAGATTATTATAACCAAAAGCAATGTAACCATCTTCAATTTACATCAATTCGCCGTCCTTATGCTCATGATAGGTTTTATAAGCCAGGTAGTAAAGGAATAGCGCAGGCAGGGCGTTTAACAATATTCCCAACATGCTTATTTCGGGGTAGGTTATAATGGCCTGCACAATAAGCAGCAATAAGGCAACGGTGCCGCCAATAATAAAAAGGTTACGGAATTTGGGGTTCATCGGCAGAAAAGTATATAGTTAAATATTCAACCACTTATTAAACGTAAATGTTTAACAAATGGTTGAATATATTTATGACTACCTTTAAATTATCGCTTCAGCTCATATTTTGCGGGCGCCACAGGCAGCTTTTTAAATACTGTAGCCGCCAAAGGTGGTATGGTAATGCTGATAGATTGATTTTTACCATGCCATTTTTCGGCATCGGCATTTACAGGGTCGTAATTGATAATGCCGCTACCCCAAAGGTTTTGAGCATCGGAGTTAAAGATCTCTTTCCATTGGCCGGGTGCAGGTACACCAATGCGGTAGTTGTAGCGTGGTACCGGTGTCATGTTCAGGATAATTACCAGGTCGTCTGCCCTGTCGTGTCCCATGCGGCCGTAAACCAGTATGGAATCATTGGCGTTGCCGCCGTCTATCCATTCAAAACCGGTAAAGTCAAAGGCTTTTTCATATAGCGCCGGCTCATCTTTGTATAGCTGATTGAGCGCTTTTACCGTTGCCGACATGCCCTGGTGATTAGGGTATTGCATTACATGCCATTGTAACGACTGGCTATAATTCCACTCATCGCCCTGCCCAAACTCGGCGCCCATGAATAATAATTTGGTACCGGGGTGCGTAAACATGTAGCTGTACATGAGGCGCAGGTTGGCAAACTGCTGCCACTCATCGCCCGGCATTTTGCGCAGCATGCTGCCTTTGCCATATACTACCTCATCGTGCGAGAAAGGCAGCATGAAGTTTTCGGTAAAGGCGTATATGGTACTAAAGGTGATCTCGTTATGGTGATATTTACGGTGAATAGGATCTTCTTTAAAATAATCGATGGTATCGTGCATCCAGCCCATCATCCATTTCATGCCAAAACCTAAGCCACCTAAATAAACCGGGCGGCTAACGCCTGTAAACGACGTAGATTCCTCTGCAATGGTTTGTGTTGATGGGAAATGGCTATAAACGGCCTCGTTAAACTCTTTCAGGAACGAGATAGCTTCCAGGTTTTCGTTGCCGCCATAAATGTTTGCCTCCCACTCGCCATGCTTGCGCGAGTAATCAAGGTAAAGCATAGATGCTACAGCATCAACCCGTAAACCATCGGCATGATACCTATCCAGCCAAAACAGCGCGTTACTGATCAGGAATGCCCTAACCTCGTTGCGGCCGTAATTAAATATGTACGATTTCCAATCAGGGTGGAAGCCTTTACGGGCATCGGCATGCTCATACAGGTGCGTGCCATCAAATTTATATAAAGCATGAATATCGCCCGGGAAGTGCGAGGGCACCCAATCCAGTATTACCCCGATGCCAGCCTTATGAAATTCCTCAATCAAATACATTAATTCCTGCGGCGAGCCATAGCGCGACGCGGCTGCAAAGTAACCCGAGATCTGGTAGCCCCAGCTTGGATAATACGGGTGCTCCATTATGGGCATAAACTCTACATGGGTAAAGCCCATTTCTTTAACGTAGGGTACCAACTTGTGCGCCAGTTCGGTATAGGTTAAAAACTGGTCGGGACTTTCTGGGCTGCGGGCCCATGAGCCCAGGTGCACCTCGTAAACGCTGTACGGTTTATCAAGCCCGTTATGCTCGTGGCGGTTGGCCATCCAGTCGCCATCGGTCCACTCGTAAAAGGTATCAACAACTATTGATGCCGTGCTTGGCGGTACTTCCCAGCGCAGGGCAAAAGGATCGGCCTTTTCCAGGTCTTCGCCGGTTGACGATTTGATATAATATTTATAGGTTTCGCCCACGCCTACATTCGGGATAAAACCTTCCCAGATGCCAGACGAATCCCAGCGGGCATTCAAACTGTGCGAGCCACGGTTCCAGCCGTTAAAGTTTGCTATGACCGATACATACTGCGCGTTTGGCGCCCAAACTGCAAAGTACGTACCCACCACCCCCTGATATTCCACCACATGCGATCCAAACTTTTCATAAAGTTTAAAGTGCTTGCCCGATTTAAATAAGCTGATATCAAAATCAGTAAAGCGGCTATATGGCTCAACTGCTTTTAATATTACAGGGGGCGTAGTCTGTACAGCCTCGGCAACTTTTGCGTTAACCGTTTTAGGCTTAGGCGTGGTTGTTTTTTCGGCTGCTGCTGTTTTGGGTTTTACGGCTTTTTTGGCGGTAGCTGCAACAGCATTAGCCTCAACTTTAGTTGTGGCAGCTTTAACTGCTTTTTTTTCTTTTACAGGCTTTTCTTCCGGTAGCGGGGTGTCGGTTGTCTTCGTTTTTTTGGCCATGATATAGATAACCTGTAGGGGCTTGTAACAATAACCCAAATTACAGGAATGAGTTTTGGTTTATATAAAATCAAATATAACAGGATTATGACATTATGCAGGGTTTACGGGATTTATTTTTAAAGCAGGATGGGGGAAAAGAATCAAGAGACAAGAATCAAGAATTAAGACAGTGGCCGGGGTATTAAAAAGTGTAGCGTTTCTACAAAGCCTTTGCTTTCCTTAGAGCAGGGAAAAATGGCGACTTAATAGGGTGGGAGAGACCGTAAGGAGACAACAAGTACGCAAGGACATGATGGGTTGAGTTGCTCATCATTTCGCAATAGGGATGGAAATGCCTGCTTGTCGGCAGACGGAGATACCGGGCAATGTGGCTAAGGCCTGCGCAGTATGAATGTAAAGCCCGGGCTACAGGCATTGCCATTTTTAGTAGTAAGTAGTAAGATGTGTTTAAACATGCGCAATGAAACGCTGGCAAACACACCCCGCCACTGCTCAACCCATCCCGCCTCCTATCTAGAGGGGAATAAAAAAAATTTACTACTTACTACTCGATACTATCAACCACAAAGCCCCGGCTATTGCCAGGGCTTTGTTAGTATAAATTAAGATTGGGAAAAGGGAAATTAGAATTTGCCTAATTCCTGAACAAGGTCAATCAGTTTGTTTGAGTAACCCCACTCGTTATCGTACCATGATACAACTTTAACGAAGTTATCATTCAGGCCGATACCTGCTTTTGCATCAAAAATTGATGTACGTGCATCGCCTTTAAAGTCTTCAGATACTACTTCGTCTTCGGTGTAGCCTAAAATGCCTTTTAATTCGCCTTCAGATGCTGCTTTCATAGCTGCTTTGATGGCCTCGTATGAAGCACCTTTTTTCAAGCGTACGGTTAAGTCGACAACAGATACGTCGGCAACTGGTACGCGTAACGACATACCGGTTAATTTACCTTTTAACTGAGGTAACACCAAACCAACTGCTTTAGCAGCACCAGTTGATGAAGGGATGATGTTTTGGTAAGCACCACGGCCACCTCTCCAGTCTTTAGCACTTGGGCCATCAACTGTTTTTTGAGTAGCTGTAACAGCGTGTACAGTGGTCATTAAGCCTTCTTCGATACCAAAGTTATCATCCAATACTTTAGCGATAGGCGCTAAACAGTTGGTGGTACATGAAGCATTTGAAACGATAGTTTGATCGGCTTTTAACTCTTTATGGTTAACACCCATTACAAATGTAGGGGTATCATCTTTAGCTGGCGCGCTCATTACTACTTTTTTTGCACCGGCATCAATATGTTTTTGAGCAGTTTCGAGGGTAAGGAAAAGGCCTGTTGATTCGATGATCACTTCAGCGCCTATTTCGCCCCATTTAAGGTTAGCAGGGTCTTTCTCAGCAGTAACGCGGATGGTTTTACCGTTTACAACCAAATGACCGCCTTCAACAGCAATAGTGCCTTTGAATGGTCCGTGAGTTGAATCGTATTTTAACATGTAAGCCATGTAATCCGGCTCAACCAGGTCATTAATACCAACAACTTCAATGTCGGATCTTTCAATTGCGGCCCTGAATGCCAGGCGGCCAATACGGCCGAAACCGTTAATTCCTATTTTCATGATTTTTAATTTTTATTAGAATAGTAGGTTAATAAATTATTTATGGGTTCTTTTATAATGTTGGTTATCTGCAAATTGGCTTCGGCAGCGCTTTCATATAAAAGTTCCTGAAAATTGGCAGCAACCGTGCCCACAAAATATATGGAGGCATCGGGATGTTGCTTATGTAAAGGTACTAAATATGTGGAAATTAGGCTGCTAAATCCTTTTTTTATGACGTTTTGGAGATGATTGTCGGTACGGTTCTCCAGGTAAAAATCAACAAACGAGCTCAGGAATAAGGCTGGTTGTTTTTGACGATAAACCTTCTCCAAAAGCGTT
Organism: Mucilaginibacter sp. P2_A5; assembly: GCF_056404995.1. Taxonomy (NCBI): domain Bacteria; kingdom Pseudomonadati; phylum Bacteroidota; class Sphingobacteriia; order Sphingobacteriales; family Sphingobacteriaceae; genus Mucilaginibacter; species Mucilaginibacter sp. P2_A5. Next base: position 34,330 of record NZ_JBFUCY010000042.1, on the reverse strand, counting down.
TTGCGGTCGGCATCGTATTTATGAACAAACTTTTTGCGGATGTTTGGCGGCAGGGTTTCATTCATGAAACCTTTAATAAGCTGCCTGCCCAGCCAGTTGCTGCTGCCTTCATCGGCCAGGATGTAACCCAGGCCGTAATTGTTGGGGGCAACCTTTTTGCCATCGTACCAGGCCGCGTTTGAGCCGCTGCCGCAGATGCTTACAATGCCCGGCGAATTTTTGCAGCAGGCGATGGCCGCCGCGGTAATATCATGCTCAACCGTTACCTTGCCAAATTTAAAAAATGCCGAAAGTGCGTTGTACACAACGGCCTTGCGTTCATCTGACGATGCACCGGCGCCAAAAAAGTAAATACGTTTTATTTCTTCGGCGTGGTGAATGAGGTTGATGTTTTTATTAAGGAGTTGCAGGATGTGCTTTTCGTCGTTAAAGTAGGGATTGATACCATTGGTTTTAAAGGAAGCTATAGTTCTTCCTTTATCGGCCAGGCGCCAATGTGCAAAATACGAACCACTATAAACTACTGCAATCATTAATTATTATATCGATAATATATCAACCATTTGTAAAAGATCTGCTTCCAGCTTAAACTCATGATGGTTAAGCGCTTCCTCCAAACTGGTGAGCACAATATTATTGGCTTGCAAACCTACCATTTTTTGTGATTCCCCGGCTATCAAAGCGTTAACTGCCGCAAAGCCCAAACGGCTACCCAAAATCCTGTCGAAACTGGATGGGCTGCCCCCTCTTTGCAAGTGGCCTAATATAGTTACTTTAATGTCGTAGTTTTTAACTTCTTTTTGTACTGCTTTCGCCACGTCATACACGCCGCCATTCTTATCACCCTCGGCCACAATTACTATGCTTGATGACTTTTTGTTCATGTGGCCCGTTTTAAGGTTTTGGATCAAATCCTCAATGGCGGTTTGTTTTTCGGGCAGTAAAATAGCTTCGGCGCCGCATGAAATGCCGGCACGCAGGGCAATAGCGCCCGAATCGCGGCCCATTACTTCGATGAAGAAAAGGCGGTCGTGCGCATCGGCCGTATCGCGAATTTTGTCGATAGCTTCAATAACGGTATTGGTGGCGGTATCAAACCCAAGTGTATAGGTTGAACCGCAAAGATCATTATCAATGGTGCCCGGAACGCCCATGACAGCGATATCGGGATATTTTTTTGAAAAACGCAGGGCACCGGTAAAAGTACCATCGCCGCCAATTACTACCAGGGCATCAATGCCATGCTCTTTTAAATGCTTGTAGGCGGTGGCCATGCCTTCGGCCTCTTTAAAAGGCAGGCAACGGGCGGTTTTTAAGATGGTGCCTCCTAAATTCAATATATTACTTACCGAACGCTTGTTCATATCGTACATGTCGTTTTCGATAAGCCCTTTATAGCCCTGGCGCACACCTACAACCTCGAGGCCATTATATAATGCTGTACGAACAACAGCGCGGATACACGGGTTCATGCCCGGTGCATCGCCGCCCGAAGTTAAAACAGCAATTTTTGAAATTTTCTGCATCTTTACACTACTAAATTTGTGCTACGAAGATACAGTGTGTAAATTACACCATTAAATTTATTTGTTTTTTTTTAGATTAGGAATTAACGTCATATATTTAAACTGTAAATTAAATCCCGATAAGTATTTTGGAACTAATGCTGCCTAAGTTCGATTCCGTATTCTCTATAGACTGCGTAATTTTTGGTTTTGAAGCCGGCGAACTTAAGATTTTATTAATTGAGCGTAACGAAGAACCATATAAAGATTGGTTTGCATTACCCGGCTACATTGTTGAGCAGGACGAAAGCATAGACGATGCCGCCGAGCGGATCCTGTATGAGCTTACCGGCCTTCGCGATTTGCATATGCAGCAGTTTCACACCTTTGGTGAAGTAAACAGGCACCCGCAGGGCCGTGTAATTACGGTTGCCTATTACGCGCTTATCCGTATTAACGGGCAAAAGGAGTTGCGGCCGGTAACCCAGTTTGCCAAAAAAGCCATCTGGCATTCGGTAAACGATTTACCTAAGCTGGCATTTGACCACAGCGAAATTTTTAATACCGGCTTTAATAAAATCCGCCGCAGGCTGCATTACCAGCCAATAGCATTTGAATTGTTGCCCGAGAAATTTACGCTTACCCAACTGCAATCGCTTTACGAAGCTGTGCTTAATAAAAAGCTCGACAAAAGGAACTTCCGCAAAAAAATGCTCAGCTACGGCTTTTTGAAAGAGTTGGACGAGAAGCAAAAAGGCGTATCGTACCGTGCCGCCAAATTGTACAAGTTTGATAAACGGAAGTACGGGAAGATATTTCAGGGTGAGATGAGCCTCGGGTAGCAGTTGGCAGTTTTTAGTTGGCGGTTTGCAGTTTCCAATTGGTAACCAAAGTGCGCAGTACTCAGCGAGCTGTTTGCAGTGGTGCCAATAGCACAGTTTCAGTTGTAAGATACAATCTTAAACAAAAGAGCTTCAGTCTTAATCACTGAAGCTCTTTTGTATGCAGTGCAAACTGCCAACTGCCAACTGCCAACTACAAACTACTCGGCGATAACTCCAAATGGTATTTTACCAGGTTATCTATAGGCGAGCGGATAATGTTACCAACAACCATTCCGTTTTCGGTAACTACTTCTTCCAGTACGTTACGGAAATTGTAACCTACCGATCCTATGCAGTTAAAAGTATATTTTTGATAATCGGGGTAGTGGGTAACCAGGTTGCGGAAAAAATCTTCGAACGAGGTACGTACCAAATTACGTGAGTACTCAATGTGTACATTGTTATCATACACAAACTTGCTGAAGCTTGCACAAAAGCGGTTGGCGCGTGGCTGGGTATAAACCTGCTCGTTAATGTCATCGGGCGTAAGTTTAAAAGTTTCCCAAAACAGGTTACGTACCGGCTCGGGCATGTAGCCGCGCAAATAATCAACCAATAGTTTTTTGCCGATGTAGCAGCCGCTGCCTTCATCGCCCAGGATATAAGCTCCCGAATCGATGTTATGTACAACATCTTTACCATCGTAGATACAAGAGTTGGTACCTGTACCTAAAATAGCCGCAAAGCCTTCGGTATTGCCTAACAGAGCGCGTGCCGCGGCAAGCAAATCATGGCCTATGTACACCTTAGCTTTAGTAAAAACAGCTTCCATCGCAACTTTTACAAGATTGCGCATATCATCTGTTGAGCAACCCGCCCCGTAATAATTAACCTCGGTTATCTCGTTTTTATCAAGGTCGGTAGGCAAGCTTTCGCCTAACGATTGGATGATGTACTCGGTGCTCGAGAAATAAGGGTTATAACCTTCGGTGTTGAAATACACTTTTTTACCTTCTTCGGTAACCAGACACCAGTTTGTTTTAGTTGAGCCACCGTCAGCAATTATGATCATAAATAAAGTTTTATTAGAAAAATTGGGTTAAAAGTATGATTAACTTATTGTAAAAAAAACACTTTGTAATCTAAATCATAAAAATTGCCATTTTTATGCTAATTACACTTTCTTTTTACACAAAATCTAACGTTACTGGCTTAAAGTATCATTATCAACAACACATTTTTATTACATCTGGGTATTATAATAAATGTAAAATCAACATGTAATTGAGGATTAGGCCATTGCGGTCATTTTTTTTGCAATTGTACGTAATGTTAAATTATTTAACAACATCTATCAATAATACTTGTGTATAATTACACTAAGCCGGTTAAATGTCACCTGAACGACAACGAATTGTTTGCCGGGACATGGACCGATTTAATCGCCGGAAAATGTTGTTTTAACCAACCCGCCATAAACTCCGACCCGGGCTCTTCGCTGGCAATATGGCCTAATACAACCAGGGATAAGTTATCCCCCTTTGCCTGCGCGTCGCGAACATATTCGGCAGTTTCCCACTCCTGTATTTCGCCAACAATTAATACATCAGGCTTTATTTTGCCGGCTTCGGTTATATGCCTTTTGCCGCCGGCAGCACCGGGTAAAAACAATACCTTTTGACAGCTTTGCGCCGGGTCGCCAATGTACCGCACCGTGTTAATGGATAGTTTGTTTTTCAGGTAGTCAATTAAAGCGCCCAAGCTGGTAGGGGGGAGCACAAGCACGTTACCCAGGTCGGGCCGGTAATAGGCCGCCCAGTTTAACTGGGTTAGTACGCCCATGCCTACGCCATCGGGCTTAAGGCTGTGAATGTAATCGTGGTTACGCCACACGGCAATGTTGTTATCTTTAAGCAGTTTGGCTTTGTATTGGTATACATCATCATTGGCCAGCCACCCGGTTTCATCGGCATGATTGTAAAAGGTAGGCTCGTGGGCGATGATAAAATTAGCGTTTAAGGCGATGGCCTGTTTTATTACCTCAACAGTGGCAAACATGGTGGTAACAATGCCCCTAACTTTAATATCCAAACTGCCCGATTTAAGCGTATCTACAGTTTTAGGGAAAGGCGCGCCGGCAATCTGGCTGATGAATTTATCGATGATTAGCCCGACGGTTACATTCTCTTTAACCTCAAAAAAAATTGCAGCCTGGCCCACAACCGGAGCGCTCAGCAATGCCGATGCCACGGCTACTTTGCTTAAGTTAAAAATGAATTTACGGCGGGTATAGTCCTCATTTAAGGGGAAAAGTTTTTTTGTTGTATTCATGATTGTGGAATGGTGGTTGATCAAATATATAGGTTGATCAAATATATAGAATAGGTGTGGAAATGAGCGAGGCACCGATTTACATTATGAAGATGATGTTATCTTCGTGAAAGAACATCAAACAAAAAGAAACAACGATAACTGCGTTAACTACGGTTACAAGGACGGTATTTATAGATAACCATTCGCATTCACCAGGCAATTTATTGGTAACAGCCATAACAGGATGTTTAATTGGATTAATCATTGCATCTGCTACCGATCCCGTCTTACATAAAAAACTGTAATATTTCTGTTAATTTTATGTAATGCGTCATACTATTTATGTCCGGAATTTGGAACATATACATTAGAACCATATATTTGCTACCTCATAAGGTAAGTGTTTCACACTTATTAATTGTGATAAGGTTTAGGTTTAAAGCCCCAAGCAGCGAGTGCAAGGGGCTTTTATTTTGCCTTGTTTTTTCTCCCCGCAATAATTCCATTTCAACCGCAATTTAAAAAATGTATAACCTTTACAATTTGTTTGCGTAATAACTATAAAATACTAATTAAGATGGACTTTGTAATTACCTTTGGAGCAATATTGCTCTCGCTTTGTTTGTTGTTGATGATAGGTGTGCTATTTGCCGGAGTTTTAAAATACATTAAAAAACAATATCATCCCAACCCGAAATTCTCCGATTATGTAAACGTGGAATCCGCCGAATACGCTTATAAAAGAGTCGAAAAAAGGGCAGTTCGTTAATCAAATCACAAATTTGTGATTGATAATTCAGCATAATTTTGCATATTTGCACCGCGAAAAACACGATGGCATGATATTTTGCCGTAAAGTCGTTGATTTTATCGATGGTCCTATAGCTCAGCTGGATAGAGCAACAGATTTCTAATCTGTAGGTCTTTGGTTCGAATCCAAATGGGATCACAGTCTAAAAGCAGGTCAAAAAAGGCTTGCTTTTTTTATATAAACCAAAACCGAATCCTATGTCCACGTTTTTTGTTAAGTACCGAAAAATCTCCCTCGCTGCAAGTATCTATATGTTTTTGTATTTCCTGTACGAGGTCTATGACGGGATTGAAAGTATAACTTCAACCGACAAAACGTATAAGGCTGAAGGCATCGGAACATTAATTAACGCTTGTTTTAGTTTATTTGTAGCATCTGTAATTTTTATTTACGTTCGGAAAGCAAACAAATTAGTTAAGGAAGAAAATGTTAGTTCCAATTGATATATAAGAGTTTCAACCATGGCATCGCCTAAAAAAGGATTGAGGAATATTACCGTTGATGATGTGAAGTATGCCTGGAGTATAACGGGCACTGATGATGGGATAAGTCTTTCTATAATTCCTATAAAGCAGCAGAACCGGTTAATAAGAGCCTATTTTGAATACCACTCTAAAGTTACGCATGAATGGATTTTACCAGACGGCGGTAAGGGGCAAGCCGCAAAGCAACAAATTGTTGTAACCGGGTATATAGTGCGTCAGGTAATTTTACACGCAATAACAAAAGGATGGGAAGCAGCTGGCAACATTCCCGTTTTTAATTTGGGATCGATGGACAATGAGGTTGATTTAAGAATTGAACAAAACAATTGAAATCTGTTTGGTAATAAAACCCTACGCCGCCGTTTAAACTTACCAGCAACAGCATATCCTCACCACCAATATTTTTGCAGTTAGTGAATTTTGGGTTTCGAATGAGTGGGATGATTTATTAAAAAAGTAAAGCTATTGGTTATAAGGCTATAGCTATTCGAACAGAGAGTGGCCGGGCTTATTCTGTTTTAAAGCAACCAATTTCTCAATCCGCCTTCACGAAATTAAATCAGGATCCAATACAGGCATTTCTATTGTAAATTTTGTGCCTTTTCCGGGGGTACTTTGCACACTAATGCGACCGCCAAGGCTTTCAACCTGTGTTTTTACCATAAAAAGCCCCATGCCCTTGCCTTCGGTATGTTTGTCAAATCTTTTGTACAGGCCAAATATTTGATGGCCGTGCTTTTCAAGGTCAATTCCCTTACCGTTGTCTTCAAAAGTTAACGTTACTAAATTTTTTGTACGCACGCTTTGTATGGTAATAACAGGATCATGGCCGTCGCGCCGGTATTTAATGCCATTGGTTATTAAATTCAAAAATATGTTATGTAAAAAACTCTTTTGGCTCCATAACTTATCAGTTCCGCTAAAATGGTTTTTTAAAGTAACCCTGTCTGGAGCTATCATACCGCAAATATCTTCCCGGATATCTTCAATAACCGAAGCAAATGATACCCATTCAAATTTGTCGTTCGCCCGCCGGGTAACCTGCAATATCTGGTTCATGTCGATAACAACTTTGTCCAGGTTATTTGCCGAGACCGAGAGGGCGTGTAACGGCCCTTTTATATCGTCGATGTCGGGTTCGGCGGCGTTTAATATATTTGACAGCCCCACAATGTTTGCCACCGGCGCCCTTAAATTATGTGAAACAATATAAGCGTATTCTTCCAGGTCCTTGTTGCGCTGTACAAGGTCTGCTGTTATCTTGCTGCGCTCCTTCTCATACTGCTTCTTCGTGGTAATGTTTTTAAAAGTAAGTATCACACCCACATTGTCGCCTTTTTCGCCAACAACGCCTATCCATTTTACATCAAACCACTCCATCGAGCCATCTTCCATACTATAAAATGTCTCGTAAGTAACTATTTCGTTATTTTTAATAACACGCCCTATGCTTTCCTCAATAAGGCTCTTGCGCTCTTTAGGTAAAAAGGCAGGGCCTTCGCTCCCCACCTTTAACTTTTTACCAAAATGTTTTATGGCAAGGTTTTGTGCATTGGTGTTAAACGATGCTATTTTAAGCGTAGTATCCAGCAGTACAATCGAAAGGTCGGTGTTTTCAAATATCGACCGGAGGTTGGCTTCAGACTTGATCAAAGCTTGTTCAGCAATTTTACGATTGGTGATATCCAAATGCATTACAATTGCATTGTTACTGCTTTTGTCTTGCAAGGGTGCTACCAGGAGTTTAAACCAGTGTTTTTTATCGGCCAAATTATTGGGGTGCTCCAGGCTAAACTCAGTTATTTGGCCCCATAACACGCTGTTAATTGCTTTTGCGGCTTTATCTATATAAATATTATCAAAGCCGAAGGTTTTTTCGCAGATAGCCAGGTAGCTGCAACCTACGCCATAGGCAGGAATATCAAGCTTGTTTTCCTGTATGAATTTTTTCCATGAATCATTTACGGTAATAATTTTGCCTTCATTATTAAGTAAAGCTATTAAAGGCGGCAATGCATTCAGTATGGCCGCCTGCATTTCCCGGGCTTTCAACAACTCCTGCTGTTTTTCTAATACCTGCTGCTCTGCCTTTTTCTTTTCGCTTATATCCTTGATAAAAACAGACAGGCCTGCTTCCGACGGATAAATGGTATCTTCATACCAAAGGTTTAATGGCGCGTAATAATCTTCGCTCTGTATAAATATTTGTTCATTAAACGCTTTGTAGAAAGCTTTATAGGTTTCAGACCCTACAGATGCAGGAAACATATCCCACACACATTTGCCAAGGAGCAATTCGGCCGGGATGCCAACGGAGGCGCAAAATGTTTTATTTACATAAGTGTAGCAGAAGTTTTTATCCAGCGAAACAAACCCATCTGTAATGCGGTCCAAAAAAAGGTCAATCTGCGCGGTCCGTTCCTTTAATAGGTTTTCGGCGTTTTTTCTTTCGCTGATATCCCTGAAATTACATACAATGGCATTAACATCAGGATCATTGAGCATATTGGTATAAAGACTTTCGAGCCAAATGTAATGCCCTTCCCTGTGCATGGCGCGCACGGTAATCAGCATAGATGTACCGGGCGCTGATGATATTTCTCGCAGGGTTTGTTCAATAACCGGCTTATCATCCGGATGGATCAATGTTACAAACTCATGTTTAAGCCGGTCTTTGTCGCTCCATCCACTTATACGCCCTGTTGCGTTGCTCCTGTAAAATAATTTAAAATCGCTATCCATGAGGGCAATGCCATCGTAGCTGTTTTCGATAAGTTTCTGGAAATTTAATGGAGGTAGTACTGCTTTTTTATGTTTGCCGTTTGTTGTTTTCGGGCTGGGGGTACTTAACGGTTGGCTTTTATCCTTGGGGTTTATACTCCTCGTGAGCTTGGCAAATCCCAAAAGCTTTTGATTATCGTCATATATCGGGGTAAAAATAATGCTGGCCCAAAATTTGGTGCCATCCTTTTTTACCTGCCATCCTTCATATTCATGCTTATCGTTTTTCAGCGCAAGGCTAAGGTGGCTTTGTAGCTTCAGTGCATCTTCGGGCGTATAGAAAATAGAAATGTTTTTTCCTGATATTTCCTTTTGCGTATAGCCTTTAAGATGTTTTGCCCCCTTATTCCAGGTTAAAATATAGCCATCAGGATCCGTCATGAATATGGCGCATTCAGCTACATTTGATACAAACAGATCGAAAAGTGTATTGCCGATTTGATTCGTCAATTTTAAATTGGTTGTGTCTTTACCGGGCATTTTATTTATTAATTAATCACAACCTGCGTTATAATCTGTTGATGCGGGACAAGTATATGATAATTGTTACAGCGGGTTACAAGCGACCTAAATATAGAAAGATACAAAATCGAAACGTACAAAAAATCAATTTACTATACGGTCAATACATCATGTGAGTTTCATTTTTTGAAAATACATTTATTATTGCGTAAAGCGATAGCGAAATCATCACCACTGCGGAGTGTTGTCTTTATATTTGGGCAGCCATGATATAATACCTTTAAAGTTGTCCGAAAAAAACAGACTTAATTGTAACGCCGGATTAATATTGTTTTAGTTAATTTAGCGGTATCTAAACATTCTGTTACTTATGAAAACACACAAAAAAATTGCTACACTCATTACATTTATGTTTTGCATTACTGCCGCACAGGCCCAATTTGGAGGGCTTGGTAAAAAATTATTGGATAAAGGTACTGATATAGCCTCGGGCGGTGGTTTAAGCAAAATTCTGAAACAACCGCAGGCCATTACAACCAGTTTTAAAGATGTAAACAAAACAGGTTCCAAACCACCATCATTTATTGAAGGACAGCAACCCGAGCCTTTGTACCTTTTACCCAAAGCGCCAGGCGGCGGTTTTAAACTTTGTACCGGCTTTTTTGAAATGACCAATAAAAGTTATTGCCTGCACGCCGGTACACGTGGCCCTAGCACCGGCGATGGCTATATGCTGGCACCGGTATTGGGCCCCAAGGCCGATGTGGTGATACTGATACTTAAAAATGCCGAAAAACATCCCGAAGTAAAACAGCGCAGTATCCAGGTATTACTTTGGGCAATAGTGGCCCGTACCCGTTTTGCTGATTTTGGTACAGATATCAAACTAACAGCAACCACTTTATTATCTCCGCAGGAACTGCTTATGCTGGAGGGTGGCGCATTGGGTGTACTCCCGGCAGGTCTTATAGCAAAGGCCAAAGACCAGTTGCCGGCCGCGGCCCAAAGCGTTTTTGAGGCCGAAAATAACATCCGCCAGCTGGCCGCATCGGGCAATGCATCATATGAAGAAATGGAAAAATACGCCATGCTGGCCGGCATAGCCCCGCAGCCTGATCCGGAAGTGCCATCGGGCATATGGTCTTTACACCCGGACGGTTATTATATCCGTTATTTTCCGAGTGGATATTCTGTTACCAGGGTACAGATATATGTACCTAAAGAACTGATCAGCACTAAACCCGACCTGGTATATGACGGCCCTAAAGGTATTGCCTGCCCTGCCAACGTAGGATCACAACGCCTTGCCCAAACCAACGAGCCGTTAAATGCCGATTATAGCAAAAAACTAAAAACGATTTGCAATCTATAAGACCACAACTATAAAAGGAATTATTTCTCAGAAGTTGTTTAAAATAAAGGGACCGGAATTACGAATGGTAAAAATCCCGGTCCCTATGCAGGAGGAATGGCCTGTACTGACCAAAGTTCCGAACCCAGGACAGCCTCTTATTATTATTGTTTTTAAGTTTTAATAAGTATAAACGTCACTAAGATTTTTTCGCGCAAAGGTTGCAGAAGCGCGAGGTGATTTGTTTATTTTTTTTGTGCGTCCGGGCTTCTTCGTACGGAATTGGAATTTTAATATTACCTGTAACTTAATAATATAGGAGGTATTATAACGCGTTTTTTTGTGCAATAAGGCCCCGGGTAATATATAATCCTTCTGTTTTCACAATTCAACAACCTAATTCATATTTTATCGTACAAGCCTATAATTAATACCATTTTACTTAAATTAATTTCAGATAATGATGAACAAACCTAATACCGCTGTATTGGTCATTGACGATGAAGAATTAGTGCGCGATAACATTGAAGATATATTGATGCCCAATTATAATGATGAAGAGCAGGAAAATATCGACCAGGCGTTTAATATTCTTTTTGATGTGCCAAAGCCGCTATTAGGAACGCGTGCCCGGGGCATTCCGGAATTTACCGTGGCAAAGGCCTCCAATGGTATGGAAGGCGCCAGGCTGGTAAAAAAAGCTGTTGAAAACGGCACGCCATACGCTGTTATATTTTTGGATATGCGGATGCCGGGATGGAGTGGCCTGGAAACAGCCATGGAAATCCGGAAATATGACGTGAAGGCCGAAATTATTTTCATTACTGCTTTCAGCGACCGGTCTATCGATGAAATTGTTGAACAGGCCGGGCAAAACGTAGGCTACCATTGTAAGCCTTACGCCCCCGAAGAGATTATTCAATTGGCTACAAAAGCGGTAACCGATTATAATAAATTAAGGAACCTCGAAAAACTGATAGAATCTATCTCGTCTATCGGCCTAAACAAGATGCAGCTGACATCGTTGCTGAAAAATATTCTTGATCAGCTGGCCGGCTCGTTAGATACCGACCTGGCTTTGATAGGTAAACTGGATGACGCTTTTGCCTACGAAAAAATAATTTCGATAGGCGCCATAGAGGAGAGAATAAATCTCCAGGAACTGATTGCCCGTGTTAAAAGTATACAGATAGAAAAAGATGAAGTAATCCAGGTAGATGAGCTTGTGCTTGCCCGCCTTGATACTTATTCGGTATTCGCGGTGCTTAAAAAGCAGGAAAGGCTTAAAACCGAAAAAATGTATATGTTAAAGCTTTTTGTGCAAAACGCCGCCCAGGCTATCAGAAACGCCGAATTAAATGAGCAGCTTATACAAAAAGAAAAATTATCGGCCGTAGGACAGGTAATTGGCATGGTGATGCATGACCTGCGCACGCCCATTAAAAATATCAAATTGATGACAGATATGATGCGCGAGGACGGCGTTGAAAGTGATTTGATTGATTTGATTGATAAATCGGCCGAGCAGGCATCGCTGATATTTGATGATTTTTTGGATTTTATCAAAAACACCCCTATTAAAAAAATACCAGTTAACATTAATAAAGTGGCATGGGAAGCGGTAAAGCAGGTAGATATAAGGGATGGGGCATCAGACATTATTATAAATGTTAACGTACCCGATCCGCTTTTTGTAGATGGCGACGAGAGTAAGCTACGCAGAACGTTAAGCAACCTGGTAAACAACGCGGTTGATGCGCTTCATGATCATAAAGTCACCAATGCTACGCTCAACATCAGCGCAGATGTACAGAACGGTTCTGTTATTATACGCGTTGCCGATAATGGGCCGGGTATCCCCGATGAAATAATGAGCACTCTTTTTGAGCCCTTTGTAACCCGGCAAAAGAAAAACGGTACCGGCCTGGGGCTTGCCATTGTAAAACAATTTATGACCGCGCACGGTGGCAATATCACCGTAAAAAACGACAATGGCGCCGTATTTTTGATAAGCCTGCCATTATAAACCTTAACAATATACTAAGATGATTGATATTGCATTGAACGATAGCCAGCCGGTTATTAATGCTTCCAATTCGCCGGAAGTTATTGAAGAGCTCACAAAAACCATTGAAACGTATCGCGAACTTATGGTGGCATCGGACATAGGCGCCTGGGAATATTTTACCGAAACAGGTTTTTTGAATTGTAATGAGGAGTACTTTATATTATTGGGCAGGTCAATCAAAGAATTTGACGATTCGGGCAAAAGCAATTTGAATGAAAGCTGGGTTAATTTGCTGCATCCCGAAGACAGGGAAAAGGCCGTAGCCCGTTTTGAAGAATATGTAAATAACCCCACCGATAATATATACGAAAGCTTTTTCAGGATGGCCCATGCCGATGGCAGCTGGGTGTGGATCTGGTCGCGCGGGCGTTACGTAAGTAGCAGGCAGGGGAATAATATAAAACGGATAATAGGTACCCATACCGACGTAACGGCATCAAAAAAAGTTGAAGAACAATTACAGCTTGAAAAAATACTGTTGCGCACACTTATTGATAATTTGCCCGATCCCATCTACATAAAAGATGCCGACGGCCGCAAAATAATAGCCAATATTGCCGATGTGGCCAATATTGGTGCACAATCAGAAGCTGAAGTTATAGGTAAAACCGACCTTGAATTATTTAACAACGAAATTGGGCTGCGCGGATACCATGATGATTTAAATGTAATTCAGGCAGGTAAGGCGATAGTAAATAAAGAAGAGTTATTTTTTGACAAAGCAGGTAATAAACACTGGTTGCTAACTTCAAAAGTACCTGTACGCAATGAAATGGGCCAGGTTGAACGGATATTGGGCATTGGCCATAATATTACCGAGCGCAAAATGAACGAGGAAGCTTTAAATAAGCTTAACGAAGAATTAAATCTTCAATCAGAAGAGCTGCGCAGCCAGGCACAGGATTTAAAGCTTGCAAATGCGCAGCTGATATCACAAAAAGAGCAGGAGTTAGAAAAAGCGATAGCCCAGGGGAAATTTGAAATAGCATCAGAAGTATTGCATGATATTGGCAACGCGCTGGTAGGCTTTGGCTCATACCTTAACCGCATTAACCGGGTTATGGACAGGTATAATATTGATACCATTAAAAGCCTGGCGCTGTTTATAAAAAGCCAGCAAAGCGCGCTTGAACGCGCAATAGGCGCCGATAAGGCAAACGCGCTGGTGTCGCTTACCGATAGCATTCATAAATCGCAGGCCGAAAATAAAGGCGAAATTTCAACTGCTGTTACCGAATTGTTGAACATTCTTTCGCACATCCAGGATATTTTAAGTATTCAGCGGCAGTTTGTTAAAGGGCACGGAGGTTCGCATGACCGTAAAATGGTAAACCTGGTAAATATTATTGATGATTGTAAGGCCATGCTTTTGGCATCTGCAGAAAAAAAGGGCATCCAGTTAAAAATAACTATTGCACAGGGCGAATATGTTTTAAAAGGCGATCATACCAAATTAATGCAGGTTATTTTAAACGTGCTTAAAAACAGCATTGAAGCAATTGATCTTGAAAAAATCGAAAAAATAATTGAGATTAACTTAAGCACTATCAACGGGTTTTATGAGCTTAAGGTGGCCGATAATGGTAAAGGCTTTGATGCAGAAACAGGAAATAAATTCTTTAAAAGAGGGTTTACAACCAAAGAAAGCGGTACCGGTTTAGGCTTATATAACTGTAAATCAATTATTGATAGCCATGATGGTTCATTTCAAATACAAAGCGATGGCCCCGACCTTGGTGCTGTTACCATGATAAAGCTGCCTTGTAATAGTGTGGCTGTACAGGGTAAGGCGGATTTATAGTACAGGTAATAATCATGAGCTAATATTATAGTCTTTAGCCGAAAATCTTAAGCTTTAAGATGTTGTTTAAAATTTCGCAAAAAATTCTGAAAGGGGAAAAGATATACAAAAATAAAAGCCTGTCATCCTGAACGTAGTGAAGGATCTATTCGCGAACTTTTCTATCGGTCATGTGCAACTGATAGATCCTTCGTTCCTACGAATGACAAGTTGAAAAACGGAAGTCATCCCGAACTTGTTCGGGATCCCACAGGACAGGTGACCCGCATGGAGTATACTTAGCATGTGGGGTGCCGAAACAAGTTCGGCATGACATTGGGATTAAATCGTTGTCATTTCCACTTCAGAATTTCGAGAAATGTTACCACTCAGGATGACAGGAAAATAGGATACGTTGTAGGTAGGTTAGGTACGAAGCAATAGCAGCCTGTTTTTTTATTTTCAGACAGCTTCTACGTCAAAAGAGAATCTCACTGGGTTTAGTGTTATTAACTTAATACTAATTTAAAAGCTTATTTATAGCCTGCACCAGTTTATCGATATCAAAAGGCTTGGGAATATAAACATCGTAATTAAAATTGGCTAATGATATTGCCTGCCGGTGATAGGCCCAAATCAGGATAACGGGGATATGGTTGGTTTCCCTGGTGCTTTTAAAGCTCAAAATCAGTTGCCAAAGTCCCTTCAATAACCACATCGCTAATTTGCTTAATCTCCAGCTTTTCAAAAGCAAGCTCGGCATTTATGCCGCCAATCCGTGCATTAGTATTGGTCCTTTCCGCTATTGCAGATACCCTTTTTCCTCTCCATATTTTAAATGAATGATGTCGGCCCAGGTCGTTTTCTTTTTCGTCTTTGATTTCTTTGGGTGCTCCATAAGCATTCTCAAAAGCTTTATTGATGAATTGACACTGATCGTCAGTTACCATATAAATTTGAATACCTACAACAATGCCATTTTCTTCAATTAAAAAAAGTTCATCGAGGTTTTTTTTAAGTTTTATGGCTTTATATTTTACCTGATACTTATGCGGGGTTAATTTATCAGGTGAGCGCAACACTGGTTGATATTTTGCCAGGCTATCACCCAGTTTAAATTGCAGAAAGCCGTTTTTTATATCCAAATTATCTATGTACTGCGCGTTGCAAATCATGGGCGCCAGAAATAAAAGAAGGAAAAATAGTTTATTCATACACCATATTGAAGGGGTAATAAATATACTTATTATTTAAAAATATCAAAGTTTCTTAGTGGTATTTTTACTACGTTTAAACATGTTTATTTTTTGAATCACCCCTAATTTAAAAGCTTATTTATAGCCTGTACCAGTTTATCGATGTCAAAAGGTTTAGGAATATAAACATCGTAGTTAAAATTGGCTAATGAAATAGCCTGCCGGTGATAGGCCGAAATCAGGATAACGGGGATATGGTTGGTTTCCTTTGTGCTTTTAATGGTTTGGCATATTTTACCGCCATTCATACCGGGTAGCATATAGTCGGTTAGTACAAGGTCGGGTTTATAGGTTTTTATAGATTCAATAATGTCATCAGTATGGGTTAAACCCGTGACCGCAAAATTATTGTAAACTAAAACATTTTCAATTGTGCTTAAAATGTCGGTATCATCCTCAATTACCAAGATGCTTTTCAACATGGGATCAAGAAGTTTAGTTTCGTTAGTATTCATATTAGAGCTTTGAAGCTTAGGCGACTTCAAAAATGGCTTCGGCTTTTTGTTTGTTCATTGGTTTCGAGATAAAATCCAATACCAAAGGGTTCATGCGCGACCGTTTGATGTCTTTACTCGATATCGACGAAGATAGCACATATATTTTACTTTGCTTAAGCGGATCGATGTTCAATCTTCTGAATTCCTCCAAAAAATCCCAGCCATCCATAGTGGGCATCGTCAAATCTAAAAATATATAATCAGGAAAAAGGTGGGGGGCCGTATTGCTGATATGCATTAGTTTATCAATAGCGCTTTGGGCATTGTTACAGGCATCAATCCTGGAATTTGACATTACCCTTTTTACTACTTTTTCAAAAATAATATTATCTATCTCGCCATCATCTATTATCAATATATTGGAAGCCATATTTTTTTGATTCATCGGAATTAAACTAATATTCTGCGAAAATGTTTATCTGGGAAAAAGTTTTCCTGTAGGTTTCTGCTGCTTTTAACTATAATGATAAAGGCAGGATTATGCAGTAGCTAATTTAGTTATTTAATATTAATAAAAAAAGCGGCACCGGGTTAAAAACACCCCGTATTTTAACGGGGTGCCCGGTAGGTGTTTTAACGGGGTGCGCCGCAGGCTGTGCTGGCCCGGCGCAGCACGCTTTTCTATTTAAACCCTGATAACCGTTTTGCCACACCCAGTAATTTGGCCGTTTAATGTATTCCTCAATTAATTTAAATATCGCACATAACCAGGCTTTTCGGGGAAAGCCAACTATGAAATTTGACATTTAATACGGACAATCTTTTGTCTTGTTCTCCCTTGGCTTTTATCAAATTAATGTTTTACGTTTACTGTAAATAAAATAAAATGAAAAAGACCTATTACCTATTACTATTTGTGTTGATGATGTCGGCATCAGCTAAAGCCCAAACCAGTTGGATAACGCAAAACCTTGATGAAAAACTGTCGGTAAAATTTCCGGCCCAACCCCAAAAAACGACTAAGAATGGTTTTGATATTTATACCGTAAGGGAACCGGACAGTATGGCATACAGTGCTACGATGTTAGATTATAAAGTTGTTCTTCATTTAGACTCGGCCGCCTTAGCGCCAATGAAGGAAAACCAGCAATTTGCCGATCAATTGAGGGCCGGTATAGCGTCAAAAAAAACAAACTACACCTTTGGGGATATTACAATTGGTAAATGGAACACCTATGCTACTTATAGTATGTCCGCATCTGAAAATACCAATAAAAATACTTTATTGATTCAAATGATATTGATTGGCAGCAAAATGTACTCACTTTCATGCAGGATACCTGCTAATATGACCACCAAAAATAATGAGGTTTTTTTTGGTTCCGTCGGGATATTAAAGTAATAAAATGGCCTTGCGGCCAACCCCGGCTGCTCGGTTATATCTAAAAACATTCTCTTTTTTGATTCATTACCTGTTGGGCAAGTAGCAGGTGTTAAGTCAATAGTACTAAGTCGTAAGTCTAAAGTTATTTTTTTGAGGCTAAGATCTGTCTGTCTAAAAATAAAAAACTGATCGTTATTGCTTCACACCCGCGCGTCATGTATTGGAATTTACAAAACATTCGCTTGAACGCCGGCGACGACTCACCCGGTCGAGGCTACGCCCGACCACCCTCTTTCCACCGGAGGTGAAGAGAAGGTTTTTTGTATTTTACTTGTTGATAATAAGGTTGTTATGAAATATAAACTTCCAGGCCCCTCTTTCCGGCGAAGCCGAAGAGAGGGTGGCGGGCGTAGCCTCGCCGGGTGAGTCTTCGCCGCCACGTAATATGCATCATCATCCCTTCATTAAAAGCATAAAGCATTGATAAACCAAATTTAGGAGCTTCTTAGAACTTAAGACTTTAGGCTAAAGACTATCCGTCAGCTTATCGTTAACACGGCAATAATATGGTTAGCCACGTCATATTGTTAGGCCGTTTAAAATTTTCAATTAGATTTATTTATGTAATAAAATTAGGTTAGACTAATTATTTTTATTTGTTTTGCAATTGAAATTAAAATCGATCTGCATACGAATGAAAATATTATACCTGTTTTTAATACTTTTAATGCCATCAGTAAGCGCTTTAGCCCAATCCGGGTTGTTAAAAGGCCGCCTCACAGCCGGCAGCGAACCGTTGGCTTATGGCTCCGTTACCATAACAGGCACAACTATAGGTACCACGGCCAACGAAAAAGGTTATTATCAGCTGCAGAATATTGCCCCGGGCAATTACGAAGTATCTTTTTCGGCAATTGGGTACCTGCCCGAGAAGGCCAGGGTAACTATTGTTAAACAACAAGCCACCATTTTAAACGGCAACCTGAAAGAGAATTACTCCAAACTGAACGAAGTGGTTATAACCGGCGTATCACGCGCTACCGAGCTGCGGCGCAACCCCGTGCCTATTGCCGTGATGACCAAAAAGGAGATGAACGAGAATGTGAACAACAACATTATTGATGCCATAGTAAAAGGCGTGCCGGGCGTAAGCGCGGTTACCACGGGGCCTAATATCTCCAAGCCTTTTATAAGGGGATTGGGTTATAACCGGGTATTAACATTGTATGACGGCATCAGGCAGGAAGGGCAGCAGTGGGGCGATGAACATGGCATCGAGATAGATCAGTATGGTATTGGCAGGGCCGAAGTGATAAAAGGCCCGGCCAGCTTAACCTATGGTTCCGACGCTATTGCAGGTGTTATTAACCTGATACCGGCTGTGCCTAACGGGGCCGACAGCGTGTTGAAAGGCGACTATGTGGCCGATTACCATACCAACAACGGCATGATTGGCACATCACTTGGGCTGGCCTACAAAAATAAAGACTGGCAATATACCTTCAGGGCTACAGCCAAGGCGGCGCATGATTACCGCGATAAAATTGACGGTTTGGTTTACAATACCGGTTTCAGGGAGTACAATTTATCGGGTATGGTTAGGGTCGATAAAAAATGGGGCTACTCGCAAATAGCGGCAACAATATATGATAACCGGCAGGAAATTCCCGATGGCAGCCGCGATTCGCTTACCAGGCGGTTTACCAGGCAAGTAAAGGAGCTTGCTGCTGATGATATTAAAAACCGGCCCGTGGTTAGCAATAATGAATTAAATTCATACGCTATAACACCCCTTCACCAGCGTATTCAGCATTACCGCATTTACACCCACAACCAGGTAAAGCTGGCCGATGGCAGCAGCCTTGATGCCACCCTTGGCCTGCAGCAAAGCACCCGCAGGGAATATAACCACCCTACTTTGGCGCAGCAGGCAGGTTTATATGTAGTGCTCAATACACTTAATTACGATCTGAAATATAACCTGCCCACATTTGCCGGTATTGAAAGCACCGTAGGGCTTAACGGCATGTACCAGGCCAACCGCAGCAAAGCAGCTACAGATTTCCCGATACCCGATTATAACCTGTTTGATGCCGGGGCGTTTATCTTCGCCAAAAAAAGCTTTGGTAAGCTGGATCTTTCGGGCGGCCTAAGGTATGATAACCGCCACATCAGCTGGAATGATTTTTATGTTGGTCCTAATGCCGCTAACGGTTTTGAGCAGCAGGTTAAACTGCCTGATACGGCGGGCGCCCATTTGCAGTTTCCGGCATTTAAGCATGTTTATAAAGGCATTTCGGGCAGTTTGGGGCTCACTTATAATGTTAACGAAAGGCTGCTGCTTAAAGCCAACATTGGCAGGGGCTACCGGGCGCCCAATATTACCGAGATTGGCTCCAACGGCCTTGATCCGGGCGCCCACATTGTTTACCTGGGCGACAGGAGTTTTAATCCCGAATTTAGCTTACAAGAAGACCTGGGTATAATTTCATACCTGAAAGATGTTGATCTTATTGCCGAGTTTTTTAACAACCAGATTGATAATTACATTTACCAGGCCAAGCTAACCGACGCCGACGGTAACCCGGTAGTAATTGTTCCGGGTAATAGCACCTACCAGTACCAGCAATCAAAGGCCCGGCTTTACGGCGCCGAGTTTACGGTTAATTTGCACCCGCAAAAGCTGAAATGGTTGGCGTTTAATAATAGCGTGGCTTATGTTACCGGCATTAACCAAAACCAGCAGCTTATCCAAAAATCAAACGGGGCGGCAAAGTACCTGCCTTTTATACCACCGTTGCATTTGCGCAGCGAAGTAAAGATCACCCTGCAACAGGCTTATGGGGTGTTTTCAAAAATCTGGTTTAAAACGGAAGCCGATGCATATGCCGCCCAAAACCGGTTTTATGCCCTGGATAATACCGAAACGGCTACACCAGGCTACACGCTTATTAATATCGCCGCCGGTACAACAATAAAACGGAGATCGGAGAAAACCTTTTGCGAGGTGTTTTTCCAGGTAGATAACTTGTTCGACGTTGCCTATCAATCCAACCTGAACAGGCTAAAATATTTTGAATACTACACAGCTTCGCCCAATGGCCGCCTTGGTATTTACAACATTGGCCGCAATATGAGTTTTAAAGTGATATTTCCTTTTTGATAAAATAGGGGTTACTATTTAACCACCTTCAGCCTGGTTGATGATTTTTCAACGTCTTTAAAGTCCAGGCGAAGAAAATAACCGCATTGGCTTGCTGTCTCGCACATTTCAACATCATCTATCACATAGGTCCAGTCGCCATTTTTAAAGGTGTATGTCCAGCCTCCCTGGGTGCCCTGTGCTTCTTCAATACCATTGTTTAGTATAAGGTCGGGTTTTGTTGATGTTGGGTGCCCCTGGCTCCAGGATACATACCTCAGTTTTTGGCCAATCCTATCAATACGGATCAGTAATTTGGGCGATTGCAGTACCAATACATTCTCGTCCCAATGGTTTACTGTTGGGTATATTTTACTTTGGATTTCTTTCGTCAGCTGGTTTTTCAGGTCGGTTTCCCGCCTGGAACTATAATTAATGGCTTGTATTTGGCCATCGCTGTTTAACCATATGTCGCCATCAAATGCGCCACCGACCAGGCCATAACCATCGTGGCGTTCAAATACAACAGTATCGTTAAAGCGCTCAAACTTTTTCCTGAAGGCGGCATCAAACAACACCGGGAAATAAGCTACAAATTCGTTGGCATTGGTAATGTCTTTTAGTGGGTTTTGCCGTTTTAAGGGATAGGCGACCAATGTTGATAGTTCCTGCGCTTTATCGGCCTTTATCAACTTAAATATTTCCTTGTATCTTTTTATAATTGAAGCCGGCGCCTGGGCTTTGGCACCCGGGATAATAAATAAAAACAGGGCTGCACAGATGATTTTTTTCATGGGTTTAAAGCAAATCAATGCCGTTAAGAACGGTTTTTAAATATACATCTGTATCTTTAATTGACAAAGGCTATTTACCATTCAATCAGGAGGGATGAAAAATTCTGACATTACCGACCCGCTTTTCCGGCAGGCTGTGGAGGCTATTGAAAATGGCGATATCGGATTATTAACCACTTTGATAACCGAAAATAAACAGTTGGTACAGGATAAGCTTGACCTTCCCGAACCCGGCTATTTCCAAAACCCTTACCTGCTTTGGTTTGTGGCCGATAACCCTATCCGAAACGGCAAGCTGCCTCCCAATATTGCCGAAGTTATCCAACTGCTCATCGGTTTTGTAAAAGAATTTGCTGCCGGCACCATGCAACAACAGCTGGATTATGCCCTTGGCCTGGTAGCAACCGGGAGGATCCCCCGCGAATGCGGCGTGCAACTAGTCCTGATGGATGTACTGATTGATGCCGGTGCAACACCGGGCGGCGGCCTGGGCGCATTGGCCCACGGGAATTTTGACGCGGCCGCGCATCTCATCAATCGCGGAGGCAAGCTTACCCTTGCAGCTGCCATAGGGCTTGACAGGATGGACGATGTTATCCGTTTTACTGCCGGTGCGGATAAAGCCGAATTATTGGTGGCCTTAACCGTTGCCGGGTTTTATGGCAAACCGCACATGATAACTTACCTGCTAAATTTGGGTGCCGATCCGAATGGCTATCCGGAAAATAATGCCGGCTTTCATAGCCATGCCACACCACTGCACCAGGCCGTATATTCCGGCTCATTGGAGTGCGTAAAGCTATTGGTTGAGGCAGGCGCAAGGCTGGATATGACAGACAAGGTATATAACGGTACACCGCTTGGCTGGGCCCTGCACATGGAAAATGATGAAAGCCCGAACGAGGAAGCTAAGAGGAATTTTGCAGAAATAGCGGAATATCTGAAAGAACAGCCCCACCCAAACCCTCCCGGGAAGGAAGTGCTTTAGCATTAAAGTCCCCCCAACCGGGGGAGATTATTCACAATTTAATTGAAAAATGGTGTTCATGAAGGCTACGCCATTTAGAGGGGGCTTGTCTCTTTTTATAGTTAAACTCTGCTAAGGACACAACTTTTTGCTCTATCTTTACCGCATCCAGTCAGTTCATATTTTTATGCCCGTCACAATTAAAAAAGTACTCGTTAAAACGCTGAAAATTACAGGTATCACGCTGTTAAGCCTGTTGGCGTTAATGTTTTTATTGCCATACCTGTTTCCGCAAACCGTTACCAATAAAATAAAACAATGGGCAGGCAGCAGTATTAACGGCAAACTCAATTTCTCGGGCACAAGCCTGTCCTTCTTCAAAAAATTCCCGGCGCTTACGCTTACTTTGAATGATTTTTCGCTCAATGGTAGCGCGCCTTTTCAAAACGATACGCTGGTAGGAGCAAAGGAGATATCGCTGGCTATTGATCTTTCATCGGTATTTAAAAGCAAAATCAATATTAACCGCGTTTATTTAAGCAAAGCCACTATCAATATCCAGGTAGATAGCGCAGGGCATGCCAATTATAACGTGTATAAGGCCAAACCGGCCCAACCGGCGCAGACTACAGATACAGCCAGCGCATCGTTAGGTATCGAGCAAATTTTGATTGAGAAAAGCCACCTGGTTTATAACGATAAATCGATGCCACTGCTGGTTGATGCCCGCGATTTTAACTACAAAGGCAGCGGCGACCTGAGCAAGGACGTGTTTGACCTGTATACCCATACCGAGATAGGTTCCGTCGATTTTACTTACGGCGGTCAAACCTACATTTACCATAAAAAAGTAAATGCCGATTTGGTTACCAGTATCAATACCAAATCGCTGGCTTTCGTTTTTCAAAAAAATAATCTGATGATTAATCAGCTGCCTGTTGACTTTAAAGGCAAGTTTGAGTTTTTGAAAGATGGGTATGATATGGACTTCAGGATAAAATCTGATCAGCAGGACCTGAGTGATATTTTTACCGCCCTGCCCGCCCAATATGCCAAATGGACGGATGATACCGAACTAAATGGCAACGGGAAAATCACGATGTCGCTTGTTGGTAAGTACATAGCCGCCACCAAACAAATGCCCGATCTTGATTTCAGCATGAAAGTACGTGATGGTTATATCGCCAATAAAAACACGCCCGAGCCGGTAAAAAATCTGTACCTGAATATGGAGGCTAAAGTGCCGGGTTGTAATCCCGATAGCCTGAACCTGAATATCGATTCGGTGTATTTTAATATCGGCAAGGATTATTTCGGGTCGGTAATTAAAGTAAAAGGCGTTAAATCGCCGCAGATCTTCGCCAAAATAAATACCGAAATCGACCTGGAAAAATGGAACAAAGCTTTTGGCGTAAAGGCATTTGATGTAAAGGGCCGCTACTCGCTGCATATGGTAGCCGAAGGTAAATACGCTACAGGTATAAAGAAAACCGGCATCAGGCATCATATTGATACCGTGATTACCAGCATCCCTAAGTTTACGCTGCATTCTGCATTCAGGGACGGCTATTTTAAGTATGCCAACCTGCCCGAGGCCATGAAAAACGTAAGCTTTAACCTGGATGCCGGCTGCCCCGACCAAAATCCCGCCCATGCCACCATGGCCATGACCAACCTGAACATTAACGCGCTGAACAACTATATTAAAGGTTATTTAAAGCTAAGCAATACCGCGGGCACCCTTATTGATGCCAACCTGAAAGCGAAATTTGACCTGGCCGATATCAGGAAGTTTTACCCGGTTGATAGCATCGATTTGCGTGGCAACCTGGATGCCGATGTACAAACCAAGGGCAGGTATATCCCCGCCAACAGGATTTTCCCGGTTACCAATGCGCAGATTGATTTGCATGGCGGCTACATCCAAACCAAATATTACCCACACCCGGTTGAAAACCTGGAAATAAGTACGGCCATCAGCAACAGCACCGGCTCTTTAAAAGGTTTGAAAGTTAATATCAAGCCGGTATCTTTTACATTTGAGGGGCAGCCCTTTATGCTGAAAGCCAACCTCAAAAACTTTGATAACCTGGATTATAGCATCAAATCTCGCGGATCGTTGGATATCGGCAAGATTTACAAGGTGTTTGCCATGGCAGGATACAATGTCCAAGGGCTTATCACCACCAACCTGTCCCTTAAAGGTAAACAAAGCGATGCCACCGCCGGCCGGTATGATCAATTGGCCAACTCGGGCACCATGAAGGTGAAGGATTTAATTTTAACATCCGAGTTGTTCCCCAAGCCATTCCTCATTAAAACGGGCCTGTTTAGCTTCAGCCAGGATAAAATGAAATTCGATCAGTTTACCGCCAATTATGGTAAATCGGTTATTGTGCTTAACGGCGCCGTCTCCAACGTGATAGATTATGCCGTAAAACCCAATTCACCATTAAAGGGAGAGTTTAATTTAAGCAGCGGCCTCATCATTGCCGACGACTTTACAGCCTTTGCCAGCGGCCCGTCAACACCGAAAGCGGCCAAATCGGGCGTTATCCTGGTACCCGCCAATCTTGATCTGAACTTTACGGCCGACGTTAAAAAAGTAAAATATAACGGCCTTGATATTAATGATGCCAAAGGGCAAATGAGCGTAAGCAAAGGCCAGATAGTTTTAAAGCAAACCGGCTTTACCATGATAGGCGCACCGGTAGTGATGGATGCCACCTATGGCAGCATCAGCCCGCAAAAAGCTTATTTTGATTACCATATTGATGCCAAAGATTTTGATATCAAAAGAGCTTATAAAGAAGTTAAATTATTTCATGACATGGCCACATCGGCTGCAAATGCCGAGGGTATTGTATCGTTGGATTATAAACTGAACGGCAAGCTGAACGGCGATATGAAGCCCGTTTATCCATCGCTGAAGGGTGGGGGAGTACTCTCTGTTAAAAAGGTAAAAGTAAAAGGTTTTAAATTATTTAGCGCCGTAGGTAAAACAACCGGGCGCGATAGTCTGGGCGGTAAAAATGACGTAAGCAAGGTTGATATCAAAACCACCATAGCCAACAACCTCATCACTATTCAGCGTACCAAAATGAGGATGGCCGGCTTCCGCCCAAGGTTTGAAGGCCAGGTAAGTTTTGATGGCAAGCTAAACCTGCAATTTCGCCTGGGCCTGCCGCCGCTGGGTATCTTTGGTATTCCCATGACTATTACAGGAACGCAGGAAAAACCGGTAGTTCATTTAGGCAAGGGTAAAAAAGAGGATGAATTGAAGGAAACGCAGGAAGGGGAGTAAGCGGAGTATTTCGGAATTGGGATTTTCGATTTCGGATTTTTGCTTAAATCATCGACTTTGAACGCCCAGGCTACGCTGCGCTGAAATAAAGAGCAACGGAAAACTTTCAAGCCCCTCTTTCCTGCGCAGCAGAAGAGAGGGTGACGGGCGCAGCCTCGTAGGGTGAGTCTTCGCCGCCAGGTACACCAATTTCCTACGGTATCAAATCCATCAGCTTCAACACATCCTTAGCCTTATATTCGCTTAACCAGGTATTGCCGGGCTGGATGCTGCAAACGGGGGCAAACTTGCAGCGGTCGGTACATTCGGTTTCTATTACTTCAATTTGGCTATCGCCGTGATAATGTTTGGCGTATGAGCGGGCCAGCTTATACATATCTTTACCGCCCCTTTTGCCGCATTTACTGCCGGTGCACACATACAATACTTTATCGGGAATGGTGAATTTACTCATGGCAGGTTTTATTAAGATATGTTGATAATAACAAAGTTAACATAATTAAGTTGTACACGATTTACAAGATCAGGCGGGATTTACAGGACTTTGATTGGTTTAATTGAATAATCCTGAGTCAGGTAAAAGGGTAATTCATTCGCATAGAGACGCGAAGGCGCTGGGGTACAGAGAAACTCAATTAGGCAGAATAACTTTACTTATTCAACTTAGCCTTTATTACTTTGGCGGCCTGGGTATAGCCGCCTTCGGCGCCATCGACAAAGTGGATGTGGCCATCGTCAAGATCACGTACGTAGCATGACATTACAGATTCGCTGCTTACATGCAGACCGTAACATAGCTCGCCGTTGTTTTCCATTTCTTCCAGTACGCTTTGTAGATTCTTTCGCTGCGATAAGGTGCCGCTGATTACTGTATTTATCTTACCGTCGATTACCAGCGTGTCCGACATTTCTACAAGTTTTTCCAGGTAGTGCTTACCTTTCCTGGTGGTAAAAAAGATAAGGCCATATAAATTGGTCAGCCAGGCTATTAGCAGCTTAAAAAATGGTACCTTTCCTATACTCACCCGCATCTCGGTGCCAATACGGTTAAAGGTGGTTTTAAGCTTCAGCTGGGGTACAGATATAGGTGTCCGCTTTTTCTCATCGCCATAAACCTCATCTATATGGCACATTACTTTTCGGAAAACTTCCGGTTGCCGGTCTTCATCCGAAGCAATAACCAGTAGCGACAATACTTCGTTGGTGTTTTCGGGCGGGGCTATTTTATCCCAGCGGCATTGCATCCCGGTAAGGTCAAGTTCATTTAATTGGGCTTCATAATTTAACAATCCCTGGCTCCCTTTAATAACCTTTTCGGCATAGCTTAACCCATTGCCCAAAACAACCGGGATTGAAAACGCTTCCGAAACGCGGTATTTGGCTACCCGGAGTTTATACCCATCATCATAAACCCGTTTTATGGGCAGCGTGCCGGTACGCAGGTCAATCTGAAAATTAGTTAGGGTATTTTCCCGGTACAGCACAAGCGCCTGCATTGCTTCATCCAAAATAACCGGGGGTACCATAAACGTTGCGCCATCGCCACCGAAAAAGAAGGGGACGGTAACATTGGCCTTTAAAGCAATGTTAAGCACGGCAACAATGCTGCCCGTAGCAATCAAATTTACATTTTGCGAGCCGCCTGCAAGCACAGCCAGCGTCGAGCCTTTAATATCGGTTATGATAATATGCCAATCATCAGGGACATCCCTAAATAAATTTTCTCTGATAAAAAGATCGCCAAGCGGGATGCTGTTAACCGGCAGGCTGCTATAAAATTGATATTGAGTTGCAGACATGAGTGTATAAATATACCAACCATATTAAATTAAACCGCCCGATTTTTAGCTATCGTGTTTTTTGTGTTTTTGGCCGGTTTAACCGAATTACGAAAAAGCGTGCGGCAGCGATTAAAAAAATAAAAATATTATTTGTGTAACTCATGGGTTAGCCATAAACTTGATTAACGCATAATTAACCCTTAAAGCCACTTAATCTGAAGATATAGTATGAAAGCAATTGAAATTATCTCCATCCCGGTAACCAACCAGCAGGCCGCAAAGGCATTTTACCAAAAACTGGGCTTCGAAGTTATTGTAGAAGCTCCCTTTGGACCCAACGGTTCGCAATGGATCCAGATGGGATACCCTGATTCGGCCGTTTCCATTACCCTGGTAAACTGGTTTCCTGATATGCCAGCCGGCAGTGTACGTGGCTTTGTCATTAAAACCGAAGACCTGGATGCCGACATTGCCGACCTGACCGCCAAAGGCATCAAGTTAGGCAAGGTAGACGAAACCCCATGGGGTAAATTCCTGAACATTAAAGATCCGGACGGAAATGTGATGAGTTTGCATGCGGATTGAAACATATTAATTAAACTGCTTCACATATTCGGCCAGCGGCCCTAAATCCATTTGCTTCCTGAGTTTGTCAACCAGTTTAGGATATTTTAACGGAAACGGCGCCGATTTGCCTGTTTTAGGATCGCGCTTTATTTGGGTACCGTAAATTTGTTTTTGGTTTTTGCCTACAAGTATCCGGTCGGTTAATAAAGCATAATTGGCTTTGCTGGCGTTATTTTTATCCACCTCCTTTTTTAGCAGCACTAACACCTGCTCCTGGAAAGCAATATCATCATCACAATGTTGCACAATCGCCCAAAAATCGTTGCTGCTTTCGCCAACCTGGTCGTAGCCGGGAAAGCCATATTTTTCGATGATGAGTTTCGCTTTAACCTCATTGATACTGTCTGCTTCGGCCCATTTTTGCTGAATAGTTTCGGCGCTGTAATCCGATTTTTGGTTGCGTTGCAGCTTTTGATCCTCTATCCGCCAAAATTGGTCGTCCTTAAACATCGAATCAATTTTTTTAATTAACGCCGGGTTTAATTTGCTGGTTTGGGCATTGGCAACAAGTTCAAACCAGCCGCATAATAAAAGAAAAATTATCATTCGCTTCATATAAACTAAAGGTATAGTTAATTAAATTAAATTCAAAACGGCTAAAATTGACAGTCGTTCGATAAAATCTCAAACGTTTCTGAACCGGAGTTTATCGAATTCGGGAATTTTTAGAATCCTGCTAATTCATTAATTCGATGAATTCCGGTTCAGACAAAAAATTAAAACCGATATAAAATATACCTCCATCATCTGCATATTTGCACATCTGAAATCTGCACATTCAATTTTCATGTTCAAAAAGTATTCCTCGCTACTCCTCGTCATCGTTCTCATGCTCTGGGGTTGCAACCCCAAGCCCGATTACCTGTATAAAGTGGTAAAAATTAAAGATGGCGATACCATCGGCTTGCTCAGTAGCGATAACCAGCAGATGACCGTAAGGCTGGCCGAGGTGGATTGCCCCGAAAAAACACAGGCCTTTGGGCAGGTGGCTAAAAAGTTTACGTCGGATTTGTGTTTTGGCAAGTATGTAAAACTGGTAGGTAACGTGCATGACCGTTATGGCCGTACCGTAGCGCTGGTTATTTTGGAGGATGGCACCAATGTAAATTACCAGCTGGTAAAAAGCGGTTATGCCTGGCAATACAAACAATATTCGCAAAGTGCCCAACTTGCCGGGTACGAGCAGCAGGCCCGCCAAAACGGGCTGGGCCTTTGGGCGGATGCCAACCCGACACCGCCTTGGGAATACCGGAGGGAGAAAAAGCCGGTATACCACGCCAGTAAACCCGATAGCCTGCAACATAAACCAAAAAAACATTACCGCAAGCGCAAACCAAAGCTTGAAGAAGCGTATTAAAACCTTAACTTTATAGTCGATATCCCCCTCATTTGACTGATGAAATTTATAAAAGCGTTTTTTTCCATAGCCTTCACCCTTGCCCTCATTTGGGCGCTGCAAACCAAACTTGGTCCGCTACCGCCGATTGGCCGGTTTTTAAGCCCCGCCGATGGTTTTTGGCAAAATGCCGAGAGTAAACATATTTTAGCTTCGCGTACATTAAACCTTCCCGGGCTTACCGGCAAGGTTATTATTAAGTACGATGAAAACCGAATACCCCACATATTTGCCCAAAACGAGCACGATTTGTACTACGCCCAGGGTTATGTAACCGCTACGGAGCGCCTTTGGCAACTGGATATTCAAACGCGCAGCGCCGCAGGCAGGCTTGCCGAAATTGCAGGCCCGCAGGCTTTGGAGATTGACCGCTACCACCGCCGCATGGGCATGGTTTATGGCGCCGAAAACTCGTTGAAAGAAATGATGGCCGCCAAACCCATCCGCGAAATGATTTTGGCTTATACTGATGGCGTTAACGCCTACATTCACCAGCTTGGTCCGCGTGAGTACCCGCTGGAGTTTAAACTATTGGATTACGCCCCCGAAGATTTTAAACCCATTAACTGCGCGTTTTTATTAAAGCTGATGTCCGAAACCCTGGCCGGCGGCTCCAACGAGTTTGCCATGAGCAATGTGCTCAAAAAGTTTGGCGGCAGTGCCACCAACGACCTGTTCCCGGATTATCCTATGCGCGAAGATCCTATTATCCCCGCAGGTACCAAGTGGAACTTTAAACCGCTGCCCATCCCTAAACCATCCGGCAGCTTTTTGGCAGCTATGAATGATAGCGCCAAACGTGTTGTAAAGGAGGAGGGTATCGGCAGTAATAACTGGGCGGTTGCCGGCAGCAAAACAGCCAATGGCTATCCCATTTTGGCCAACGATCCGCATTTAAATTTAACCTATCCATCCATATGGTTCCAGCTGCAGCTTTCGGCGCCGGGGGTAAATGTGTATGGGGTAAGTTTGCCGGGAGCACCCAGCATTATATTGGGTTTTAACAACAACATTAGCTGGGGTATTACCAATGTAGATGCCGATGTACTGGATTGGTACCAGGTTAAGTTTAAAGATGATAAAAAGAACGAGTACTGGTACAATAAGCAATGGAACAAAACCACCCGTAGGGTAGAGGTAATTAATATCCGCGGCCAAAAACCTTTAACAGATACCGTTATTTACACCCATCATGGGCCGGTAGTTTACGAAGATAAAAGTAAAGCCACCGCGCACACCCCCGGCTTTGTGCCCATTGGCGATGCCTTGCGATGGATAGCGCACGACAAATCAAACGAGTTGATGACGATGTACATACTGAACCATGGTAAAAACTACGATGATTACCGCAAGGCACTTACTTATTTTAACGCCCCCGCATCAAACTTTGTATTTGCCAGCCGCGATAACGACATTGCCATAACCCCCAACGGAAGATTCCCGCTAAAATATAAAGACCAGGGCAAATTTATATTGGACGGCACCGACCCGGCCGACGACTGGCATGGCTGGATTCCCTTTGATCAAAACCCAACGGTTAAAAATCCGCCGCGTGGGTTTGTAAGTTCGGCCAACCAATCATCAACAGATCAAACCTACCCGTACTATATTAACTGGCAGTTTGCGCCCTACCAGCGCGGCAAGCGCATTAACGACAGGCTTAGCGTAATGCAAAAAGCTACTGTAGATAGTATGCGGATATTACAAACCGATGTATACAGCATCCGTGCACAGGATATGATGCCCGTGCTGATGAAATATTTGGATGCATCTAAGCTTGATAAAACCCAAACCGTAGCTTATAATACTGTGAAAAACTGGGATAAAAACTTCGCGATAAATTCAGTAGGGGCAACCATTTTTAACGCGTGGTGGCTCAAAATATATAGCATGATATGGAGTGATGATTTTGCCGGCAAAAACCTGCGGGATAATTACCCATCAATGGACCGTACCGAAAAACTGATTGCCAAAGAGCCCAATTCAAAATGGTTTGATGATACCCGCACCCCGGTTAAAGAAACTTGTACCGAGATTATAAATGCAGCATTTACCAACGTGGTTGATGATTTGGTACACAAGTACGGCCAGCCCGGTAAAGCCTGGCAATGGGGGATGGTTAAAAAAATGGAGATAGCCCACCTTACCAACCAGGAGGCACTAAGCTCCGGCAATTTTGAATCGGGCGGAACAGGCTCAACCATCAACGCTTTAAATAATGGGCATGGCCCATCGTGGCGCATGGTGGTACAAATGGGGCCCACGGTAAAAGGCTACGGTATTTTCCCCGGCGGCGAAAGCGGCAACCCCGGCAGCTTTTATTACGATGATATGCTTAAAACCTGGCAAAACGGCGAGCTGAAGGAGCTGCTGTTTATGCAATCGCCTGCCGAAAAATCAAGCCGTATTAAAACAACCCTAACCATCAGCAATCAAAAATAAGCTTATGTTATTCCTCATTATCCTCATATTATCCTTTGCAAGCGGTTTCTTTTTACCCTGGTGGGTGGTGGCCATAGCCGCGTTTTTGGCCGCGCTTTTTGCCGGCAAAACAGCCAGGCAGGCTTTTATCTCGGGCTTTGGCGCTGTGTTTATTGTATGGGTAGTGCTGGCATTGTTTAAAAGTATTCCTAACGATCATATTTTGGCCAAACGTATAGCCGCGCTGTTTCATTTACCGTCGTGGTGGTTAATATTGGTTGTCACCGGCATTGTAGGTGGTTTGGTGGCCGGGTTTGCGGCATTATCGGGGGTGCTGGTAAAAAAGGCGTTTGAAAAGGAGGAGGTGGTTTGATAACCATTAATATATAATTTATGAATACTGCGCAAGAATTACTGGATCAGGCAATTGCATTTAAAGAACAAGGCCAGATAGCAGATGCAATAGACTACTATCATCGCGTCATTAAGACAGATCCCGGTTGGGCTACACCCCATTATAATCTTGGCCTGTTATACAAATACCAATGCAATTGGCAATTATCATATAAGCATAATAAAATTGCGGTTGAACTGGATAAAGATAACGAGGCCGCAATTTGGAACTTTGGTATAGCCGCAACTGCACTACATGATTGGAAAACCGCAAGAACATCCTGGAGCAAATTTGGTGTTAAAGTAGAAATTAATGATGATGAGCCCGATCTTGACCTGGGCAGTGTCCCGGTGAGACTTAACCCTGATACCGATGGTGAGGTTGTTTGGTGCAATCGCATCGACCCGGCAAGAACGGTGATTGTAAATATACCTTTAGCCAAATCAGGCCATAGGTTTGGTGATATGGTGCTTAATGACGGCGCACCGGTAGGGTACCGGAAAAGGAGTGATGGGTCTGAAGTTCCGGTGTTTAATGAACTTCAGCTGTTAACTAAATCCACATACAAAACCTATTCGGTTAGGGCTTATATCAACACCAAGGACGACCTCAATAAGTTGGAAAAGTTGTGTCGAAATTCCGGTGTTGAGATGGAAGATTGGTCGACTATAATGATGCTTTGTAAACAATGCAGCGAAGGCACTGTGCACAACGATCACGACCACGATTTACAAGTTGATGAAGGTAGCGGACGATACATTGGCTTAGCAGCAACAAACTACGAGGCTGTACAACAAGCGCTGGCCGACTGGCGGGCTATTACTTTGTGTGAGCATTCGGCACTCGTTTTAGAATTGGAGTAGGTGATGGCTTTAAGTATTTTGAACCCTTCAACGGCTGTTTGATTTCCTAAGGGCGTAGCCCTGACACATTTTGTAGCAACGGGTCTCAACCCGTTGAACAATATAAATAATGGCAATTGAGTGCCACCGGCACGGTTCATTTTAACCGCCCCGCATCGTCATGATATGGAAACCGATCACAAATCATCCAGCCAAACCCTCTACACAACCTTGCGCTAAAATTGGGGCTCGGATTGTATCAAAACCGAAAATTATAAAGGGGTTTGGGGTTTTGAAATATAACACCCAATAAAATACTTATAGTTTCTCTATTTCTTCAATAGGGAGCTTAGTGAATTTTGCAATTTGGGCCAGTGGCAGCCCATCCTTTTTCATTTCACGGACAATTGCTATCTTTTCTTCAAATGCCTTTATACGCTCTTCTTTACGGGCTTTCGTATCGGCCTCTTGAACTGCATAATCCAGTACATTCTTGTTATCCCACTTATATTTTAAGCTGCTATCATACATGGCTTTTTCCTCCTTTGTCAAGTTTGTATATTCTGCAATACTGAATAGTTTCTCAAATATGGGCTTCCGCAAATAAACCGGGATTTTCTCCATCCGGCTCATGTTTTTTAATACATAAAACCATCTATCCAAATCGGTTTCCAGTTCGGTTTCCTCTTTTACAAATTTACTCAATTCTATATACGTATACCCCAGTTTATCGTAAAATATTTCACCTGTATCTCTGTTGCACAGGCAAATATCATGCAGGTATGTATTTGCAGGGCTGTCTTCCAGTGTAAAATCTTCCAACAGGGCAATTAAATATACTTCAGCAATGTTGTAGCCCCAGGCATTGCGCTTGCCCTTTGGTGCTTGGTCGCTTATGAGGCGAGAGGTATAAAATAAAGCCCTTTCTTTAAAATACCCTTGTTTTGCCCGTTGTACCTCAATCAAAAAACGTTCGCCGTTATCGCCTGTGCATAGCAAATCAAATATAGCAGCGCCTTCGTCTTTAATATCGCCGGGATGTTCATTTTTATTATAAACCAAATCTACAATATGCTTGCGCCCCCTGAACACTTCGTTTAAAAAAGCGATCAATAGATCCTTATTAGGTTCGCTGCCAAATATTTTTTTAAAGGCGAAATCAACTAAAGGGTCAATGTATTTCCCGGTAACAGGAGGGTTATTGG
>NZ_JBFUCY010000041.1:0-63889 GCF_056404995.1 Mucilaginibacter sp. P2_A5 | reverse complement strand
CTATTATTTCGGTTGAATATCAGGATACCTATAGGTTTTTTATACAATCAAGAAACCTTGATTATAGAGATCAAAAAGACAAAAGCTTTTCCATTGCGCAAAGAACTATAAATTTTTGACCGTGGTGTGGGGCTGATTTATCAGAAGTTATTGCAAATAACATTCATTATATTTCTGCATTTTATATAATGAACAGTTATCAATTTATTTGACATAAGCTATAAGATTKGCAATTTTCTGTCCCCTCAGGGTCTCCTTGAAAAGGGACCCTGAGGCGCTTGCTAAGTATTAAACTATGCAAATTCGATCTGCATTGTCCCTCAGGGTCCTCCTTTGGAGAGACCCTGAGGGACGAAAAAAATAGAGGTCCTGGGTGGCCGGCTTACTGTTTTATTATCAAACCACTATATGATACGTCAGGCGTTACCTTCCGATGCAGGCTTGCTCGGTAAGCTTATTATCCTGGCCATGGGTAACCTGGCGGCCAAATTTGTAAATGCGAAGCATTCCGGCGATGCGGCCCCTTTATTTGAGTTATTTGCCCGCCAGACCGGCAACCAGTACAGCTACGAAAATGCGTTGGTTTATGAAGATGAAAACGGTATTTGCGGCATGATCACCGGTTATGACGGCGCCCAACTGGATAAGTTGAGAACACCGTTTTTACAGCACATTAAAGAAACTTATGGCTTTGAACAACCGCTGGAAGACGAAACCCAGGCCGGCGAATATTATATCGATTGCCTGAGCGTGTTGCCCCTGCACCAGGGAAAGGGGATAGGCAAAAAGCTCATTAGAGCGCTTATTGAAGACGCAGCTGATAAAGGATATTTCATCACCGGCCTGCTGGTTAGCAAAAGCAACCCGGGAGCAAAAGCTATGTACACCGGCATGGGTTTTAAAATTGTGGATGAAAGGCTCTTTGTGGGGGAGGTGTACGAGCATATGCAACGCTGTTTTGAAGTTAAGCCAGAGGCTTAAACCATCTCTCCAACGAGTTAAAACTTCGCTGGAAATTAGAACTTGTAAATTATTTTGTAAAAATCCTGCAAAGGATATTCCCCTTGTAGTCCATAATCTTCAATTACAATTTTGTCCGTTTTAGTATAAAATGTTATTGTTGATGTAGGTTGGTCCGAAACGTCAACAGTATGCTTCTTTTTGAGCCCCTTCAAATCAGCATGCCGGAGAATGGTTGATATCTGCTGCATTTCGTTAGAACTTAACGAATAAGTAGAATCTTTGTACTTAGGGTTATCGTAGACTTTTTTACAACTACTTGAATTATTTGCCAGATTTATCAGGCAATTGATCGATGGATAACTATCTGATTCCACCCCGAAATTACTTAAGTCCGCTTTGATCTTAACAACGGAATTTGCCGTAAGTATTTTTTGCCTGCAACCGAATGTTATGGCACAAAAGAATAATATAACTAAAACATAGTATCGTTGTTGAAATCTTAAATGCCACATTTCTCAATTTTTAAGGATTAGTCTTAATGTTTCTTTCTGCCACAACCCTCACTCTTCTTTCCCAAATTCAAGCGGCGTCAAATCGGCAATTTGCTCCCAGCCCATGAAGCCCTCGAATAACAGACCGTTGGTTGGACTATAATTTCCCTGGGCATCAATAGTTATACTGCTTTCCAACAGGTTCACCATCGACATTTGTCCGTTAGGGAATTTTGCCCGCGCGGGCCTTTCAATTTTAAATCCGCTGTTTTCAAACCCCGCGGGGTTACGTTCTTTGGTGTAAAGCACAAACAGGGCATCTTTGAAGGTAAAAAATTTCAGATTATCGGCATCAGGGGTCAGCAGCGAATCGGTCATCACCTGGCGGTCATCAAAGATCATGCGGTTTTCATTGTTATATTTTGTGCCGATTGGAGGTTTATGGAGCAGTTTATAAATCTCGAAGCCCGATTCATAAACTTTGTCATTATAAATAGCCTTCATAAAATTGATGATGGAGCCATTGTAAGCCGTTTGGCGGTTCTTTTTCCACCGAGAGGCTTCCTTTTCGGTTTTGGCAACCAAATCTTCAAACGAGGGGTAGCCCTGGTATTTTACGATGTTATTGATGTTATCATGCTCAAAGTTTGTGAGCAGGTATTTAATGCGATAGCCCAATGCTTTGTTTTGTACTATCAAAAACTCGTCGGCGCTTGCCGCGAGCGTCAGGCTTTGCTTGTCGTAGTGAAAAAACAATACTTTGGGATTTAAAATGTCGCAATCGCCGGCATTTGGTGTGGTGCCCAGGAACCATTTTTTAAACTCGCGGTAATGCCCTTCCCAATTATTATCGGCAGTAATGGTAACCTCTTTCAGTTTATTGGTATTGGTTTTTAAAACCAGGCCCAGCTGTACCGCGTGATTCTTAACAACAACAGGCATCGAAAGCGCCTCGAACCCAATCATTTTGGCCACCAAAACATACTGGCCCGGCGAAACATGATCGAGGTGAAATGTGCCATCATTATCGCAGGCTGTAATGGCTTTGGTACCCGTAAGGAAAACGGTTGCCCCCGGCAAAGGGCCGGTATCATCGCGCACGGTGCCTTTTATGGTGTAGGTTTCCTGGGCATTTAAATGGCTGCCGACAGCTAAAAATGTGAAGACCAGCAGGTATTTAAATTCCCTTAACAGGGGCAAAATTTTCATAGTGGAATTTACTAAAATAACCACGATACATTGAATAAGCTAATTAGTTTCTCTTCTTATTTGTAATTAATCTAAATAAAAATAACTTTGCACAAAAAATAGCCCGGCACTTGGTCGCCAAACTTCATACCGGGCAAATAACAAATCTGTTAAAATTTATTATTTAAGTAAAACTATGCATTTTACCGCTACTTGCCCCTCAACATCCATCAAATTCCGCCCCGTTTTATTAGAAGTCTTCAATGGTATAAGATTCGTCTGCTTATTTGCGCTGCTTATAATTGCCTGCCAGGCATCTGCGCAGGTTGCACCAAACGGAGCGGTAAAAGGAACAGTAAAAACAGCCGACGGTAAAGCCGCGGAATATGTAAATATTACCATTACCGAAACCAACCAGGGCGTGGTAACCACGCAAAGCGGTCATTACATGATTAAAAATATTAAGCCAGGCAACTACACATTAGTAGCCAGTTTCATGGGCCTGCAAACCCAAACCCGGGAGGTAACGGTTACTGCCGGCGAAACGACCACTATAAACTTTGTTTTGAGCGAAGGCGGCAAGCAATTGCAGGAGGTTTATGTTAAAAGCGCCAAGCACAACAAGTTTTTGAAAAAAGAAACCGAAGATGTTGCCCGCCTGCCCCTCAAAAACCTCGAGAACCCCCAGGTTTACAGCGTAGTTACCAGCGAACTGATGAAAGAGCAGGTAGTAACCAGCTATGCAGATGGATTTAAAAACATTCCGGGTACCGGCGTTCCGCTGGTATATAACAACGGCCGTACAACCTTGCTGTCGCGCGGTTTTGTAACCGGCAATTTTATCCGTAACAGTGTTGCCGGCTATAACTTTAACAGTATCGATCCGGCAGATATTGAAAAGATAGAGGCCATTAAAGGCCCCACCGGAACCTTGTTTAACAGCAGCCTGGCATCGTTTGGCGGTTTGTTTAATCGGGTTACCAAACAACCCTTTGAAATCGCCCGTACCGAAATTACCTACCAAACCGGTAGCTTTGACCTTAACAGACTTACCGCCGATGTAAACCTGCCCTTAAATGCAGATAAAACCGTATTGTTTAGGATTAACACCGCTTTGCATAATGAGCACAGCTTTCAGGATGCCGGTTTTAACCGCAGCTTTTTTGTGGCCCCCAGCATTACCTATATCGTAAACGATCGTTTATCGGTTGATCTAAATTTAGAAATAGGCAATTCAAATGCTACATCGGCCTACCGCCTGGCGCCCGATACCAAGGGAAAGATCTATAATGTTAAAGACCTGGGGATTGACTATAAGCGGTCCTTCGCCAATAACAGTGTTGACTACCTGAGCAGGCAAATTGACGTTTACGGGCTGATAAAATACAAGATATCGGATAATTGGAAATCGCAGACCATGTTTAACAAAACCTACTCGAGCACCAAGGGTTTTGTTACCCTGTTAACCCTGGTTGATAGTGTAAAAAAGATTAAACAGCAGGCTACCAAAGAAGATTACCCGTACTACATAACCAACGTTCAGCAAAATTTTATAGGCGATTTCAAGATCGGCCAGTTCCGTAACCGTATTGTGGCCGGGGTGGAATATTATAACCAAAAAAGCAATAATGCCAATGTTACCGTAACCATGCCCGCTATAAGCTACCTTGACCCGGGGGCGGCCTACAATAATTTTACTGCCGATAAACTTTCGGCACTGGTTGCGGCAGCTACGCCTAAAGCCAGCGATTATGTTCAGAATAACCAAAGCTCATATGCGGCCTACGTATCTGATGTGTTTAACATTACCGACAGGCTAAACGCCATGGCCAGTATCCGTATTGACAGGTTTGATAACAAAGGCGCTTATACCCCTGCCGATGGCAAAAGAACCGGCAATTTTAAGCAAACGGCCTGGTCGCCAAAATTGGGTATGGTTTACGAACTGGTTAAAGGGCAGGTATCGTTATTTGGCAATTATATGAATGGGTTTAACAATGTAAGTGCAACCAGTTTTGATAATACCCCATTTAAGCCACAATATGCCAACCAGTGGGAGGGCGGGATAAAAGTTGATGCATGGGATCATAAAATCAGCTCGACCGTAAGCTATTACGATATTTCGGTAACTAATACCACCATGGACGACCCTGCGCATGCCGGTTTTTCGACCCAGGCAGGCACACAGTTAAGCAAGGGTATCGAAGCGGAGTTAATTGCCAATCCGTTTAAAGGCTTTAATATTGTTGCAGGCTTTGCCTATAATGATAGCAAAATAACAAACGCCGCTGCGGGCACAGGTTTGCAGGGTTTACGCCCGGCCAATGCCGGCCCGGCACGTTTGGCAAACCTGTGGATGAGCTATCGTATTGTAAGCGGCGGGCTGCAAGGCCTGGGCGCCGGGGTGGGCGGCAACTACGGCAGTCAATCGTACCAAACCAATACACAAACATTTAAATTTATTATCCCGTCATATACCACCATTGATGCCACCGTATTTTACGATAAGCCTAAATATCGCGTAGGCTTTAAGCTGGACAACCTGACCAACGAAAAATACTGGTCGTTCCGCCTGGCGCCGCAAAATCCTACACGGGGCACATTAAGCTTGAGTATTAAGTTTTAACGCGTAGCGGCAAGTATCCAGTCGAAGTCTTAAGTTCTAAGAAGGTGTTTGAAGATAAAAAAACTATCGTCATTGCGAGGTACGAAGCAATCCCGAACTATGTGGGACTTTGCATGTAGGGGATTGCTTCGTACCTCGCAATGACGATCATCAATATTGGTAATCAATAACTTATAATGAGGTGTAATGCGTTGATTATCAATGTTGATTTTTTCACATAGAGACGCAAAATTTTGCGTCTCCCGCGTGCAAATCAAATCTTGCAAATCCGCTTGTCTGGCGGAGACTGAACGTTAATTTGATAACAGGAAATGTTATATCAATGTAAAGTGTAAAAAACACACCAGCTAAATTAGCCTGATGGCCCTCATATCCTTAAATTTGCGCCGTTAACAATATCAAATACGCATGGAGGCAGAAATTAGCGCAGATACTACATCATCAAAGGTTAGCTTAACCATAATCGGCTTTGTAGCATTTACGTTTATCGCTTATGTATCCATCGGGTTATCCCTGGCTGTGCTGCCGGTATTTATCCATCAAAAACTGGGGTTTAGCGCTGTGGTAGCGGGCATCGTAATCAGCCTGCAGTATATCACTACCTTTTTATGCCGCATGTTTGCCGGTAATATGGTAGATAAGCGGGGCCCAAAGCCTGCGGTTACCATGGGCATGGCTGCTTTTACAGCAAGCGGCGTAATGCTGCTTTTTGCCTGGTTGCTGCGCGATACCCCGCTGATAAGCCTGGGTATGCTGATAATTACCCGGCTTGTAACCGGCATAGGCGAAGGCTTTGTAGGATCGAGCCCCATTAACTGGGCCTTATTTGCCACCAGCGACGATCACACTGCTAAAGCGATATCATATAACGGTATTGCCAGTTACGGAGGTATTGCCGTTGGCGCACCACTTGGGGTTATCATCAGCAATAGCTTGGGTTTAGGCGCTATAAGTTTGCTGATTGCGGTACTTGCCTTTGGCGGTTTTTTATATGCCAAAAATAAAACGGCGCTGCGAGGCAGTAGCAAAGCACCCCGCCAGGGCTTTTTGCAGGTATTAAAAAAAGTATCGCCATACGGTATTGCTATGGGGCTTGGCGGCCTGGGGTTTGGCACCATATCAACCTTTATAACACTGTATTACATGGCCCTTAAATGGCAGGGCGCGGTATTGTGCCTATCGGCATTTAGCGGTATGTTTATTTTGGGGCGCTTGGTGTTTTCAAAAGCCATTAACAAATATGGCGGCATGAAAACCAGCCTCGTTTGTCTTTCGGTAGAGGTAGTTGGTTTGATGGTGCTGTGGCTGGCTCCAGTACCATACCTGGCTGTAATAGGTGCGGGGATTACCGGGCTTGGTTTTTCGCTGGTATTCCCGGCCCTCGGTGTCGAGGCAGTTAAACTGGTTCCCGCATCCAACAAAGGTGCCGCGCTTAGTGGCTACAGCTTGTTTATCGATATGTCGTTAGGGTTAACCGGTCCGCTGGTTGGTTTTGTTGCGAGCCAGTTTGGACTCATGTATATTTTCCCGTTCAGTATGGCTATGGTAATGATAGGGCTGGGGATGGCGGTGTGGCTTTATTGTAGAAGAAGTTTGACGTTGCCCTTTAGAGGAATGAATTAGGGCTACAGGTATTATATGCCCGTGAAAATACATTTATTACGCTTAACTAAATTTTTATAAATTTGAGATGTATTGATTAAACGTGTGCCAAAGCCTTAATGATTAAAAAATTATCGTTCACTATATTTTTTTTAGCATTTGTATTATCTAAGCCTTATGCACAGTCAAATCAAACAGTGCCCAACGGAGGCGTAACAAAAGCCGAAAATTTTATTGGCACTGGCTGTTCGTATCATTGGGTAAACAGCAATCCATCTATCGGACTTCCTGCAAACGGTAACGGTAATATTCCTTCTTTTACAGCAATAAATACCGGGAATAGCGCTGTTACAGCAACCATAACGGTTATACCGGCGTCAAATGGGTTGGCTTATATTACAAATTTAATTGATGGGACAGTTTCTGTAATAAATACAGCAGATAATACAGTTGTTAATACGATTTCAGTTGGTTATGGGCCTGTTTATGTAGCGATTAGCCCTGATGGAAGCCGAATATATGTGGCAAATAGTGGCCTTGGCTTTGTAAGTAGTATTTCGGTAATTGATGCAGCTACCGATACGGTTATATGGACAATTCAAATTGTAGATGAACCTTGTTATGGCCTGGCTGTAAGTCCCGACGGAAGCAAATTATATATTGGATGTGTGGGGTCGTCTTCTAACGGTAGTGTTACGGTGGTCAACACGGCCAATTTTAATGAAATATCGTATCTTGAATTTCATGACAGCGTATTTGGTATCGCTTTAAGCCCGAACGGAACCTGGCTGTATGCAACCAACATATTTAATAATAGCATCGCCGTAATCAACACTACAACAAATACTGTTGCTCAAAATATAACAGTGGGCACACATCCTGATCAGGTGAAATTAAGCCCGGATGGTAATAAATTATATGTATGTAATCAAGGGTCGGATGAGGTATCTGTGATAAACACTGAAACAAATACTGTAATTGCAACAATCCCGGTAGGTTCAAGTCCTTATGGAATATCAATAAGTCCTGATGGCAGCCGGATATATGTAGCAAATTCCAATTCCAATAACGTTTCTGTAATCAATGGCGTAACTAATACTGTCATGTCAACTATTGCGGTTGGGACAAATCCTTTCGGAATTTCTGTTAGCCCCGATGGTAACTTTGTATATGTTGTAAATAAGGATTCAAATAATGTGTCGGTAATCAATGCCACAAATAACCTAACTGTAACAACTGTACCTGTAGGTTCATATCCAGGTTCGCTCGGTAGCTTTATTTCAGCGGGGGTAGGTTGCAACAGTTCGCCTGTTACCTTTACAATTACGGTAACCCCTCCTCAGCCAATAATTACTGCCAACCTTAAAGCATCCGGGAGTATCTCGGCTTGCGCGGGTACGCCATCTGCCAGCCCGGATATACAACAATTTTCTGTATCCGGAAATAACTTAAATACCGGCGTTACCGCTGCTGCCCCAACGGGATTTGAATTATCGCTTGCTTTGGCAAGTGGCTATGGCAGCAGTGTAACGCTTAATCAGTCGGCAGGCAGTTTGACCAGCACCATCATATATGTACGGTCTGCCGCGGCTGCCGGTATTGGCAATATTACCGGGCATGTTACATTGAGTTCAGCCGGTGCAGCCAACCAGGAAGTCGAGGTGTCAGGTATCATAAATGCTGTTCCAACTGTAAATACAGTAGCACCCCAAAGTCTGGCAAATGGAGCAATAACCACATCGATTAATTTTACAGGTACGGCAACAACCTTTAGTTGGACTAATGATGCTCCGGGTATCGGGCTTGCTGCCAGTGGTACAGGAGATATTCCTTCGTTTGCTGCAATCAATAATACCAACAGCCCCGTTACTGCAACAATCACAGTGGTGCCTCTAAACGGCACAAATTGTAATGGTACGCCTGTTAAGTTTACTATTACAGTAAATCCTATGCAAATTCCAGCTGTAACCGTAGGTGGGTTGCTAACTCCATTAACAACGATTTACGGAACAGCTTCGCCGGTGGAAAGTTTTACAGTATCGGGCACAAATATTATTTCCGGAATTTTGGTAACGCCACCCAAAGGTTTTGAAGT
Organism: Mucilaginibacter sp. P2_A5; assembly: GCF_056404995.1. Taxonomy (NCBI): domain Bacteria; kingdom Pseudomonadati; phylum Bacteroidota; class Sphingobacteriia; order Sphingobacteriales; family Sphingobacteriaceae; genus Mucilaginibacter; species Mucilaginibacter sp. P2_A5. The sequence continues at coordinate 54,924 of NZ_JBFUCY010000041.1, read as the reverse complement.
TAGTGCCGATGGGGCGGTTTTTAATAATTTAGTTACGGTTACCGGCGTAGGGAATATTTCTCCGGCCCGGATTTATATCAGATTAGCATCATCCACATCGGTAGGCAATTATACCGGCAACGTTATAATAAGTGCGAACAATGCGGCCAACGAAAACATTGTAATGCCTGTGGGTGCGGTGACGCCAGCATTGTTAATAATTACTGCAGATGATAAAACCAGGCCATTTGGTGCTTTAAATCCTGTACTAACTGTTAATTATAGCGGTTTTGTGAACAACGATGATCCCGCAAAACTTGCGGTACAACCCCAGGTAACAACTCCGGCAGTGAGCTCGTCGGCACCCGGTGAGTATCCAATCATTGTTGATAATGCTGCTTCGTCCGACTATACTTTTAAATATAATCCGGGAACCTTAACAGTGGTGCCTTATTTGTCCATGCTGCTCATTCCTAATGTATTTACACCTAATGGCGATGGCAGAAACGATACCTGGGAGATCAAAAATATGGAGTATTACCCCGGATTGACCGTCAATATATTTGACCGCTGGGGGCAAAAGATATTCTCATCTGTAGGATACGATATTCCCTGGGACGGTAAATATAAAGGCAAGGTATTGCCGCCGGGAACTTTTTATTATATAATTGACCGTAAAAATGGTCAGGCGATAATAAGCGGATGGGTGACTATTATTCGCTAATGGCTAACTCATTGAGTTATGTCTCCCGGGGGAGACAAAGTATTCTGCTTGTTTTATCAGAGCAAAAAGGCTCCGAATCCGGCTCTATAATCACGGGCTTGCTAAACAATTCCTTTATGGAATCGTATCTGCTACTTATAAACTCGTTCGATGGCCATGCGAAGTTATCCATACAAGCAACTTCCAGCGCACCATTGGCATAAAAGTAATGTGATTTGGGCACCCAGGCTATTAAAAAGCCAGGACCGATATCGTGGCCATAATCATAAAACTGTATCATGCTCAATTGCCATCCAAGTGCCATCCAGGTATCCCATGGCGGGGCATCGCCAACATCTACATAACCTGCACTTTCGGCTTCAGGCGCACCATCAACAACTGTTGAATCCGGGTCGAATATCATAATCCGGCCATAGTGATGCAACTTAGAAACAGGAATCAACTCCACTCCAGATTCAACTAACAAGGTTGATCGTGTTGAAATAATCTTGTCAATAACAGCAGCCTTTTCACTATCCGAATTTTCAGGATAAAAGTAATGCGGCGATAATTCCTCTGAACGGAACAGGTTGGCATTAAAGTCATTATTAACTTTTTCTATCCAGGTCGCGGTTTCCTGGATCACCTTGATTATATCCATAGATAAGGTTTGTATTAGAATGTATAACGCAAGAATTTTTCCGTCTTGCTACTTGATACTAACTACTTGCTACTACATCAATCTCACCACCAACCCATCCATCTCCTCCGTAACCCGCATCTGGCAGGCCAGGCGACTATGTTCATCGGCGTTGGGCAGGGTATCCAGCATATCAAGTTCGTTATCTGTGGCATGAAAATATTGTTCGGGGCCTTCCAGGACCTGTATGTGGCAGGTGGCGCAAAGGGCCATGCCGCCGCAGGTGGCCAGTACATCGTATTCGGATGCTTTTAAAACTTCCATCAGGCTCAGGTTGATGCCTTCGGGGATTTCTACGGGCTGGCGGTCGCCGTTGCGGTCTTCAATAATTAAGTTGATCATGGCTAAAATTCGGTTACGCCGTAAACGGTGGTGTATTTAAAACTCAGTTTTTGTTGGGGATAAACGTACTTAAAAGCGCTTTGGGCCATCAGCGCGGCTTCGTGGAAACCACAAAGGATCAGCTTTAGCTTGCCCGGATAGGTATTGATATCGCCAATTGCGTAAATCCGCTCCACGTTGGTGCTGTAATCCCTGGTGTTCACCTCAATGGCCGAGAAGCTGATGTTTAAGCCCCAGTTAGCAATCGGGCCAAGCTTTGGGCTAAGGCCAAACAGCGGAATCAGGTGATCGGCGGCAATGTGGCTTACCTGGTTGTTCCTGTCGAGCAGGGTTACTTCCTGCAAATGGCCTTCGCCGGTCAGGGCGACTACGTTTGATTTCAGGATGAGGTCAATTTTGCCTTCGCGGGCCAGTTCAAAAACCTTTTCGGTAGAGTCGGGTACGCCCCGGAAGGTATCGCCGCGGTGAACCAGGGTAACGCGTTCGGCTACGTTGGCTAAAAATATGGCCCAATCCAGGGCAGAATCGCCGCCGCCGGCCAAAACTACTTTCCGGTCGCGGAACAGTTCGGGATTTTTTACCATGTAGGCCACGCCCTTGCCTTCAAAATCGATGAGGCGGTCAATCTCGGGCTTCCGGGGCTCAAAGCAGCCAAGTCCACCGGCAATTACCACTACCTGGCAGTGAACGGTAGTGTTATCATTGGTTTGGATGGTGTATGATCCATCTTCATGCCGGTTAAGGGTTTCAACCCGTTCTCCCAGGCTGAATGTAGGGTGGAAGGGTGCTATCTGCTCCATCAGCCTGTCCACCAATTCCTGGGCGGTAACTTCGGGGCAGCCGGGGATATCGTAAATGGGTTTGTGAGGGTAAATTTCGGATAGCTGACCGCCAACCTGTGGCAGTACATCAATCAGGTGGCAGCGCATTTTTAACAGCCCCGCCTCAAAAACGGCAAACAATCCAACCGGCCCCGCGCCGATGATACAGATATCTGTATAAATATCATTATTTGTTAGATTTTTCTCGACAAAAGTTGGATTTTTTGTGTCCATAACTGTATTTTTTTGGTACACAAAGATGTCTTCAAAAAAATTGCCCCACAAATGATATAAAGTAATACATGATTACTTTAAGTTATAATTGGCCAGGCAAAAACGTTTAAAAAGTTCAATCAGTTTGCTGTTTTTCCCATGCAGCTGGATGAACTGGAAGGTGCGGAAAATCTCGAGCCCTTTGATGTCGATAACGTTCAGCTCGTTATATTTTAGCTCGCTCACTACCGATTGGATAGACAGGAAAGTAGCAGTATCTGAGTATAAAAGGTACTGTTTTATGGCGATGCTGCTCTCCAGCTGAATCTCGATATTCAGATCTTTAGGGCTGATCTGCACATTTGCCAGCGCATCGTAGATCACATCCAGGGTGCCCGATCCGGCCTCGCGCAAAACAAGGGGGATCTCCAATAATTGTTTTGGGGTGATCTCGGCCTTTTTTGATAACTTATTGTTTGCCCTGGTCACCAGCACTATCTCGTCCTTGGCAAATGGCGAATAGGCCAGCTGGGGCGAGTGGGATGAACCTTCGATGATGGCAATATCCAGCTTTTCGTCCATAATCATTTGCGAAACCTGGTCGGTGTTGGCCTGTATAAAGTTGAAGGTGATCTCGGGGTAGGTTTTCTTAAATAGCGCCAGGATCTTGGGTAAAATGGTTTGCGCTACTGTAGTACTGGCCCCAATGTGCAAGGTACCGGCTTCGATGTTGTTCAGCTGCGCCAGTTCGGTTTCAAGGGCGCTGTAGGTTTGAAAAATCTTATCGGCATAATGCACCAGTACTTTGCCGGCTGTGGTGAGGGCAATGTTGTTGCCGTTGCGCTTAAATAGCTGCACATTAAGCTGTTGTTCCAGCTCCTTAATGTGCTTGGTAACGGCCGGCTGGGTAATAAACAGCTCATTGGCCGCCCTGGTAAAGCTAAGCCGCTGCGCAACCGTATAAAATACCTTTAACCGAAAATCGAAGATCATCGGGTTAAAGGTAGGGGTTTAATTTTAACTGTAAAACTGTGTGTACGGTGCAGGGTGAAACACCCTGGTACACCCTTGGTACACTTGCCGTTGTTGGGGATTTTAAAATGTTAAAAAGCGGGGGGTACGTGCGATTCCTTCCTTGGGGAAGGAGGAGGTAGGGGTTAAATCAGGCGCTCAAGCCGCTTTGTAACCTGTCGCACGGCGAAACCCCTCCCTGCCTTTGCGCACATTGCCAGCCGCACCCCTCCCGTGGGGAGGGAATAAAAATCCTTCGGAAAACGACATCAATAAATGCCAGCAAAACAATCAATTTACCCGCTAACTGCCTTTGTCTTAACTCTTGATTGCTTAACTCTTGGCTCTTCTCCCTATATTTGCACCATGACAGGAAAATCGCCCAAAGAATCATATACCATCATGAATGAACTGGTATTGCCCAATGATACCAATACATTAAACAACCTGATGGGTGGGCGCCTGCTGCACTGGATGGATATTGCCGCCGCCATATCGGCTCAAAAGCATTGTAACCGTATAGTGGTTACCGCCTCGGTAGATAATGTATCGTTCCAGGCGCCGGTAAAACTGGGCGATGTAATTAGTATTGAAGCCAGGGTAACCCGGGCGTTTACCACTTCGGTTGAAGTGAGGATGGATGTTTGGGCGCAAAATATCCCTTCGGGTACCAAGGTAAAAAGCAACGAGGCCTATTATACCTTTGTAGCTTTAGATAACGACGGGCGAAAAACCCAGGTGCCGGTATCATTGCCCGAAACAGACGAGGAAATAGCGTTGTTTGAAGGCGCGCTCCGCCGCCGCCAGCTGCGGTTAATACTGGGCGGCAAAATGCTTGCCAATGACGCGACCGAACTGAAAGCCCTCTTTTTTGGTGAGCAGTTGCCCCTGAACCTGAAAGATTAATTTTCGTAACAATTGCGGCCTGGCTTAGTCAAAACGGTATCAGCTTAAAAACTAACAGCCATGAGATACTTTCTTTGCTTTTTATTCCCTCCGCTGGCCATTTTAACAACCGGCCGCATTGGCGCATTTATACTCAATATATTTTTAACCCTGTTTTTCTGGATCCCCGGCGTAATTCATTCCATACTGGTTACCAGCGATTATTATGATGCCCGCAGGCACAGGCGATTGGTGAGGGCTGTGAGGAGGAGTGGGTGGTAGTTGTTGATTAGGTGAGTGGTTGATTGGGTTGATTAGGTTAAGTGGTTGATTGAGTTAAGTGGTTGATTGAATTGGATTTTGAGTTAATTGAGCACCACAATAAGTAACCAACTCAATTAACTCAATCAATCCAGTCCAACTCAATCAACTTAATCCAACCTAATCAACCATTCACCAAAATTTACCATCTTTGCCCTGATGCAAAAAGGTAAGCTATTAATTATTGACGACGAGGAACGCCTGCGTAACCTGATGGCCCGCATTCTGCAACTGGAAGGGCATGAGGTAATTACAGCAGGTACGGCCAAAGAGGGGCTGCGTAAATTACAGCAGGAGAATATCCAGGTTGTTTTGAGCGATGTTAAGCTGCCCGATACTGATGGCATTACGCTTACCGATACCATCAAAAAAGCATACCCATCTACCGAGGTTATTGTACTTACCGCTTATGGCACCATCAACGATGGCGTAAAGGCCATTAAGGCAGGCGCTTTTGATTATATTACCAAGGGCGACGATAACGAAAAGATAATCCCGCTGGTAAGTAAGGCCATGGATAAGGCCCTGTTGCAGCAAAAGGTACTGGAACTGCAAAGTAAACTGAACGATAAATTTGGATTCGACAGGCTGATTGGCAGATCTACCGCCATTAGCGATGTTATTAAGCTGGCCCAAAAAGTGGCCTTAACCGATACCACTGTTTTACTACTGGGCGAAACCGGTACCGGCAAAGAGATTTTTGCCGAGGCCATTCACCAGGCCAGTAACCGTAATGCTAAATCGTTTGTGGCTGTAAATTGCAGCGCCTTTACCAAAGAATTACTTGAGAGCGAGTTGTTTGGCCACAAGGCGGGCTCGTTTACCGGTGCAGTTAAGGATAAAAAAGGCTTGTTTGAAGAAGCTACAGGCGGTACCATATTTTTAGACGAGATAGGCGAGCTTGACCACGACCTGCAAGCCAAACTGCTCCGCGTACTGGAATCGCAGCAGTTTTTAAAAATTGGCGATACCAAACCTACCCAGGTGAATGTACGCATACTGGCGGCCACCAACCGCAACCTGCAAACGGAAATTAACGATGGCCATTTCCGGTCGGATTTGTTTTACCGTTTATCCGTTTTCCAGATCACCTTGCCCCCGTTGCGCGAGCGTAAAAAAGACATCAAACTTTTAGCCGAATACTTTATGCAATACTTTGCGCTGAAAGTTAAAAAGCAGATTAATGTATTGAGCGACGAGTTTGTAAGCAAACTGGAAGCCTACAACTGGCCCGGCAACATCCGGGAGTTTAAAAACGTAATTGAACGCGCCGTAATACTCACCGATAACAATATTCTGGACGAGAGCCTGCTACCTTACGAAATTCAGCAGCAACAGGTAAAATCAGGCGCACCTATTTCCGCTTTCGATCTTTCGTCGGTAGAGAAGCTCCATATCCAACGGGTGCTTAACCATACGCACGGCAACCGTGCCGAGGCGGCTAATTTGTTGAATATCGGGGTAGCTACTTTGTATAGGAAGTTGAAGGAGTATGGGTTGGAGTGATTTTGATTTCGGATTTGGGAATTTCGATTTGGGATTTAATTAGATCGCTACCATAAGGTAATCTATGCTCACTCATGTAGGGCGATAAAAAAGGAATAGGTACAATGGAGAAGAAAATTATCGACGGTCTGCATGTGGTGTATAACGGCCCGTTAACCATTGTAACCCTTGTTATTGACACCATACCTAATTTAAAAAGGTTTTTATCACAGCATGAAAACGTTACCGTACTTATCCATCCAATATCCTATCACATTGATGAGTTTAGCTTAACTACCGATCATCTTGATTTTTTGAATGGCTTAAACCTCGAACGAATCCTTTTGACGGGCGGGGGAATGGGTGTAGATCATTCCGGCCTTTACACACAGGTTAACCTTGTCGACCTCTCCGCAAGATTTTTTGATCATGCTGACCTTGATTTTTCTTACTTTAAAAAATTAGCCGTAATCGAGTTTTACTGGAACCCACGGACACAGAACTTTTTCGGCTGTACAAGTCTACAGGATATCAGTATCTGGAAATTTAAACCAGCAGATAAAACGCTGTCCGAGTTTTCTGTATTTAACAAACTCGAGAAACTAAAGGTTGTTCAAAGCAATATCGTAAATATTGATGGCATAGAAAATTTGGGCCATCTGCGCTCTTTAACCCTGGCCTACAATACCAACCTCGAAATTGAATACAATGGTGTTGTATTTAAAAATGTGGAAGAACTGGAAATTAACACCTGCCGAAAAGTTAACCTCGACTTTGTAAAGATCTTCCCCAATTTAAAACGATTGGAGTTGTTTAATTTCCAACCCATTCAGGAATTACGACCAATACTTGATGGCTTGTCCAAATTAGAAGAGCTATTTGTGGGCTCAACAAAAATTGAAGAAAGCGACAATACCTATTACCTCAATTATCCAAATATTAAACGGTTTTTCTTTGCCGAGAAGAGGCATCATGTTTTGAAGAATAAGGATATCGGGAAGGATTAGCGAGGGGACGGCTTCAACAGATCAGATAAAGACGGGGAGCGCTTTTGATCTTTCATCGGTATAGAAATCCCATATCCAACATGTAACTTAATCATACCCGCGGCAACCGTGCGGAGGCTGCCAATTTGTTGAATATTGGGGTAGCTACGCTGTATGGGAAGCTGAAGGAGTATGGGTTGGAGTGAGGGATATCATATGTCGTTACGAGGTCAAATAACAACGACTTAACCCCCAATGTCATGCCGAACTTGTTTCGGCACCCCACATGCTAAGTGTACTTCATGCGGGTCACCTGTCCCGTGGGGTCCCGAAACAAGTTCGGGATGACTTCCGTTTTTCAACATGTCATTATAAGGTACGAAGCAATCTCCGAATTATGCTTTACGGTTGTTTGGGTAACGAAATTACTTTGTAGAGGCTACCACATCGGCCCGCTCAATTGCCGCGGGAGGGCTGTTACTTTTGTCGCCACAAAAGTAACCAAAAAGGCTGTCAGCAGAAATGCTTCTTTGCGCGCAAGGCCTCTGCGCTGCAAAACGGTCAAAACCTGGGCTGGGATTATTTTGCCCTCACCCACATTGCCCCTGCCGCAAAAACTCCCTATGCCCTGTAGCCGCACGGCCCCGCATTGTTTTGCCCGCTTTCACCCGAAGCTGTTCTGCTGACGGGAAGGGAAGCCGAGAGCCTCTAAGATCAATGATATACATAAATATTGATAGCTCTACGTTTCGCTGCCGCGGGGTTTTAACCCGTGGCTAAACCGGTTTCAGCTTTCAGCTGAACTGTGAAGCCAAAGGCTTCAACCTGTATTACCCACGGGTTACGCTGCGCTAACCTCGCGGGAGTCTGCTTTCAGCCAAACAATAAAGCCTTAGCTTACTATTTTCCCTACTGCTTATCAAAAACCATAGGCGAAGGAGCACAACTGGCATTAAACGGGCAGGTAAAGTAAAGTAAAAGTTTATTTTTAGGCCCGTTGAGCGATAGGCCACATGCAAGTTTTTTGGAGCCATCAACGGGTGTAAGTTCGGTTTGTGGGCCGAAGCTATTTTTTGAGTTTGAGTAATTTACCAGGTCAAACATGATTAATGAATCATTTTTGATGCTATATTTCCCAACGCTTCTAAAGCGATAACCTATTATTTTTTTGGTAACCGAATCAGTAGCTATAACATCGAACTGAACCTGGTTATCATTTTTAAATTCATATTGTTGAATTCCCTGGAATTGCTGGTACGCCCATTTTCCGGTGATATTAAGGGGGCCGCTTGTATTATCCTTTTCACAGGCCGAAAAAGTAAATGCTAAAACAACGGCCAAAAGGCCCAGGATTCTGATAAGGGTAAGTTTTGTTTTCATACTAACCATTACGCATAAATATTTGGCATTGATACAATTGGGATAAAAAACTTAGGTGAATTGTAATGATATAACTGCAACGGAAATTCTTGTAGAGACGCAATATTTTGCGCCTACCACCAGGCAAGCGGATTTGCATGCGGGAGACGCAAAATTTTGCGTCTCTACATACAAAAACCGAATTGATAATCTTTCGGCTGTTGAGAAACTGCATATTCAACGGATGCTTAACCATACTTGTGCTAACATGTGGTTTGATGGACAAGACGATTACCAACTGTTATTTGCCTGAAAAAAGCCTGCTAAAAGGGCTATTGTACCCTATCTCCCGGTAAATGTTTTGGGTACCATTGTACATGGGAATGATTGAATAATTGCTTTGATTTCTTTACAGTTATTTTATTGGTTATCCTTTACCATGAAAGGATAATCTCCTTGTTTCATATCATTACAACTACTAAAACATTGTCTCTGATCATCAAAAGCACTAAAAATTTTAAATATTCAATACCAAGCCGTTAAGCTTAACGGTGATCATTTAACCAAACAAACCAATACAATTATGAAAACATCAAACTTACAAATGCTCAAAGAGCAGATTGAACAATCAAAACCTCAGGATTTCGTACTGCAATCATTCAATGTTTTTAATCCCATCATCGCCAAAAATCCCGATTTATTACTGAGCCAGCTCAACAATTATTTAAAAACACCATTAACGGACAATGATGTAAACACCCAAACCGTTAAGCAAACCTTTTCATCTACTTTTAAAGAATTTCAATCTTCGCAATCTTCTAATACAGAATTCGCCGCCTCTGTGGGTATCGAGGGCAGTTATGGATTTTACAGCGGTTCGGTAAAGGCAAGTTACAGTTCAGAAACCTACCAGGCTTCAACAGCTTTCAGCAGCAGTTTTAATGCTGTTATTAATTGCGGCACGGTAACTTTTAAAAGGCAAAGCGATAATAATGCCATAAGAGCATGCCTGGCTCCCGAATTATGCGATGGCCTTGACGGCATTACCACACTTAAAGCTGCCGAGTTTTTTGTAAACACTTATGGTACACATCTTGTGCTTGGTTTAAACCTGGGTGGCTTTATTCAATTAAAATCAGCATCAAAAACAAGCAATTACAAAAGCAAGCAAGAAATGTCGCTTGCGGTAACAGCAGCCTATGAAGGCGCCGGCAGCATTAGCGCTGCGGCAAGTGCAACTCAAAAATTATCGCAGGAAAGTTTTTCTTCCAGCCTTGAACAAACGGTTGATACTTCGGGAGGGCAGGGCAGCCTGGCGGCCGAAATTGACCCAAAAGATCCGAAAACAGTTGTTGCCTGGGCTAATAGTTGTACCAGCGATACTTCTTATGGTATAACCAGCTCTATCGAGATATGGCAACTGGCCGCAAATGATACTGCAAAAAACACATTGAAGCAATATCTCAATCTTGTAATATTGGCGCAAAGTATCAATAACCCAACCATATTTGCAGCAGATGCTAGTTTGGAGCCATACACTATAGTTAGTGTTAATGCTGTGGCAAACGATGCCCGCTTCCGGATTATCGGAGGAGGGGCCATGGTAGAAAAAAACAAAAGCAGCTTCCTGGTAAACTCTTACCCCCAAACAGATAGTCATGGCCATATTAATGGATGGACTGCCGGATCGCATGATATCGCAGATGCCACATCTGCCGATGAATATATAACGGCCTTTGCTATGGCCATATACGACCCCAGTTATGCAGTTGACAGCACAGATAGCCTGTTGCAGGTTCAATTAAAAAAAGCATCAGGCAGCAATCCAGGTGTAGGCAGCGATACCGCTGCAAGTAGTGTAGATGCCGGTTATTTACTTTCGGGTGGTGGTATTCAATCTTTTACGCCCGGAAATATTAATAAATTCATTTTGGGCAGCTACCCTTCAAATGATACTACCTGGACGGCCACCAACCATGATTATGAAAATATAGCATCTGATGTTGCGCTTACGGCTTATGCTATTGGCATTAAGAGTAACCATGCTTCACTTACCATTACGCCATATTTGGTTAGTACACCCGAATCTGAACATGAATATGGCAACCAAACCGCAACGTTGGGCGATGGCATAGCTATTGCAGGCGGTGGTTTATCAGTAACAAATGCCACTGGTTTTGGTAATCTTGTGCAACAAAGCTTTCCATCATCATCCAATAGCTGGACGGAATATAATAAAGACGATGACAGCCATGTGTCACATGCCGATAGTGTGGCTTATGCAATTGGATTTGCCGCATCGAATGATTTTAACAAGTAAAAAAGCTGGTAATGGCATAAGCGCTCCCGACGGAAAGGTTAGGAGCGCTTTTTATTTATGTGTAATTTTATTACACGGCCGTTAAAGCAGAAAGCTTACCACATGCCAACTATAAGGTACACCATCGCTAACCTCGCGGTAGCAAGTGCATCACAACAACCATGTCATTGCGAGCGCAGCGTGGCAATCGCGAACTATGCTTTACGGTTGTTTGGGTAACGAAATTACTTAGTAGAGGTTATAGCATCGTGCCGCTGCCGCGAGTTTTAAACTCGTGGTAAAACATGGTTTCAGCTTTCAGCTGAACTTGTAAGCTGAAAGCTTACCATTTTTACCCACGAGGTACGCTATCGCTAACCTCGCGGTAGCAAGCATCACAACAACTATGTCATTGCGAGCGCAGCGTGGCAATCGCGAACTATGCTTTACGGGTGTTTGGGTAACGAAATTACTCAGTAGAGGCTACAGTATCGGCCCGCTCATGGCCGCGGGAGGCCTAGTCCTTTTTGTCTTGAAACAAAAAGGACCAAAGACCGAGCATAGCGAGATAATGAGCGCCAATAAATAACAAACAACAGCGAATAATTCAAGTCAGCAGAAATGCTTCTTTGCGCGAGAGGCCTCTGCCCCGCAAAACGGGCAAAACCTGGGCTGGGATTATTTTGCCCTTTCCCTCTTTGCCCCTGCCGCAAAAACTCCCTATGCCCTGCAGCCGCACAGCCCCGCATTGTTTTGCCCGTTTTCGCCCGAAGCTGTTCTGCTGACGGGAAGGGGAGGTGCTTCGTAAAGAAAACGATCACAAGTCCTCCTGGCTCTGCCCTTTGCGTAAGACTTGCTAAGGGGGCATTTTTGGAAATTAGGAATTTCGATATAAACTTTGTCATTGCGAGCGCAGCGCGGCAATCTCGTAACTATACCGGGTGAGCTATTTAGGAATCAACATTATTTCGTAGAAACGACAACATCGGCCCGCTCATGGCCGCGGGAGGCCTAGTCCTTTTTGTCTTGATACAAAAAGGACCAAAAAAATCAAGTCAGCAGAAATGCTTCTTTGCGCGCAAGGCCTCTGCCCTGCAAAACGGTCAAAACCTGGGCTGGGATTATTTTGCCCTCGCCCACATTGTCCCTGCCGCAAAAACTCCCTATGCCCTGCAGCCGCACAGCCCCGCATTGTTTTGCCCGTTTTCGCCCGAAGCTGTTCTGCTGACGGGGAAGGGAATTTTTTTTTGTAAGAAAGATTATTACAAGTCATCCTGGCTCTGCCCTTTACACAAGCGCTAAGGGGGGGATTGATTCTCATAGATGGAATGGAAAAAGAAGCTAACCGCAAAGTTGGGGGAATTCGCGCAGGAGTTCAAGATGGTAAAAGACCTTAAACTAATTTATTTTATTATGATAACGGTCATGTTTTGCACGTATCTTGTTTTAAAAAAAATAGAGAAGAAGATGAATGAAGATAAATTCAGTTTAGTAATGTTAAATAGTAATTTCTCAAAGGAGAAAGGCAAACTCATTAGATATTTGTCTAATTTAAGTCAATTCTCTAAGTTGATAAGCGAACTAAGGCGTGGATTGATTGAAGCAAGAAGTAAAATTGAGACAGAAAATCAAGATGAAATTTCCATATGTGACAGTTATTTAAAGGAAATCGATTCTCATGACATGAGTTTTCTTTTTAATCACAGGCTTAGGTATTTTGAACTTTTTATTTACTACAAATACAATGCAGATAAAAGTGGATTTTGGCCTAACAAAAATGGGTACGAAATAACCACTGACGAACTAGAGGTGCTTACGAGAAACAATAAATTAGGTTACATCATGGCACATCGAGTTTTAGAAGACTATAGTTATTTTTTATTAACCAAAGAGCCTTCAGATAAGCTTTTTTTTGTTGGCGAATCGGGTATTTATCTTTTACCATTTATAATTAAAGATGAACCGGAATTAAAAGGGTTATATAATTACTTAGTGAAATATGATCGTTCTCCCTTTTTGATAATAATCGATAAAAAGCTTTATTATTCTTTAAGGGATGTTCACAAAGGATTAAAAGTACAACCATATATAAAAAAATAATATGATATTCATAATATCATATTAGAGGGTTAATCTCATTTTTTATTTTTTTTCCTTTCCCGCCCCTCTATGCGACGCAGTCGGAGGGGAAGACGGGCGCAGCCTCGTTGGGATGAGGATGCCTGCCTCGCGCCTAAGGCCTTCGCAGTATAAGCGGAAAGCGTGTCCCGCAGGCAACGCCCTTTTTAGTAGTAGGGGATATGTTACCGATTTGTAACACATATTTGTTGTTTCGATGCTACTTACATTAAGTTGCAGCTTTTAAAACAGATCTTGGGCAGCTGTATTAATAATTACAAGTGGTAACTTATCAACGCCATTTCGTCTCTCATAGACAATCGGGAATTGAATTAGAAAATCTTTGGTAAATTCCTGAATGGATTTAACCCTCCCGAGGAGATACCCGTTTATCTCGTAACTACATAAAGCGTACTTAAAATTGCAATTAGTTTTAAAAAAACTGTTTACAAGGTCGGTAAAGGCTTGCAATTCAACTTCAAATTTTTCTTTTTCAAAATGCTGTTCGGGAAAACTAATACTTAGTTCCTCAAAGCCACTTTCTTCCAAATCAACATAGGATACCAAAATTTCCATGCCCGGGAATAATTGTGTTTTATTCTTCCCCTCAACTAAAGATAAATCCTTTAAACATTTATCAATTTCGGATTTAGACGTTTGTGTTTTTTTCGCGATTAACGATATATCAAAATATTCCGGCATAGGTTATTTACTTCTCCTGTTAAATATAAATATTTAATCCGGACTAAGAGTTTTCATTGTCAGGTGGCAAGATTTAGCTATTTATCCGATAGCGCAAAAAATATAGTCATCACCTTGTGCGGCTTCGCTAAAAGTATTTTTTAAGTTGATAAATTCTTGAAGCAAATGCGCCTCGTTAAAAGCATATTCTTCGCCCTCGTTAGTATTCCAAATATTGGGGTAAATATCGTTTGCATTTAACTCGTCGGGATTAAAGGCATTGCTGAAATCGGTTGTGCTGACGGTATTGAGGAATTGGTTTATCAGTTTTACTTTCGGCAGGTCATGATAGTTAAATACTGTTTGATCAAAGTTGAAGTCGTCCGGAACTTGCTCGAAATCCAGCGTTGAGTAATCAATATCTTCTCCTAAAAAACAAACCGGGTAAAATATCTCCTGCACCAGGTTTGTAGTTTCGGCATCCCTGTTTTTTGAAAGCACAAACCTGAGCCCTTCAAAAGACTGATCAAAAGTCCGGCTTGATTTTGCAAGCTCAAATAAATTAGCGTCGTCCGGATTATCGGCTATCGTTAAATATTCGTCCTTGGTTACTTGGTATAATGTTACGCTTTGTCCCATATCATTTAAGGTTTGGTCGTTCAAGATAGCCCAATATTCAAATAAACGAAAATGAAATTTTATTTTGATATGCCCGGCAGTATATGCGGGCAGGGGGTAGCCCAAAATGGTGTTGTGGCGTCAATTTGTCCTCAATCCCCGCGTTAACGATTGCAGCGGATACCGGCCTCGCGCCTAATGCCTGTGCAGTATAAGCGGAAAGCGTGGGCCGCAGGCAACGCCCATTTTAGTAGCAAGTAGTTAGTATCAAGTAGCAAGACTTTGGAAAAATAGAATCAGGAGACAAGAATCAAGACAGCTTCATAAATAAAACCCTGGCTATCCTTTAATCCTAAAAATCAAGGTTCGGACAATAGGGCGATTAACGTGAAATCGCTCCTGTTTTCGACGTTTTTTGCACGGTAGCAATTTTACCTAAATAATTGATAATGAGCTGTAAAGGTGTTCCATGCTTGCTTTTTTAAAAATATAACTCGCTGATTGTCAATACTAATGCGTTCCAAAGCGTTCCATGCGATCCAGGCGTTCCGGTGGAACGCTACGGGCACCGCCATTCTCCTTCTCCCACATTGATAATCAACTATCAAAATGATAGGCGTTTTTAGCCTTTTAAACGCTGATTTATCGTCTGTAATAACTTAATATGCTGTAAATCAAACAGGTGATGGTCTTTGGCATTTGTTGGCATCTGCTTGGTAAAGCCTCTTGCAAAAACTAATAGTATGGATGTTTTACAAGTTGTTATTTATGTTGTGGCCTTTGCAGCCATATTCTGGATCTTCTTCAAATCAGTTAATTACTTCGAAAAAATCTAATCATCATGATCGCATTATTCATTGTGGCAGTGGCTGTGTTTGTATACATGGTGTATGTGCTGCTTAAACCCGAAAAATTTTAAACTATTAAACCATGAACACTGAACTTTCAGGTGTAATTTTTACCTACCTGCTCACGCTGGCAATAGCCATCCCCCTGGGCCGTTACATCGCCCGCATTTTTAAGGGAGAAAAAACCTGGCTCGACTTTCTGGCCCCTGTTGAACGTTTCATTTTCCGTTTCAGCGGCATTGATGCCAAAAAGGAAATGAATTGGAAACAGCATTTATTTGCCCTGCTTACTATCAATAGCGTATGGCTTATTTATGCATTTGTTTGTTTAATGGCGCAAGGCCACCTGCCGCTTAACCCGGATGCAAACCCGGGGCAGTCGCCTGATACCGCTTTTAATACGGCCATCAGCTTTTTGGTAAACTGTAACTTACAGCACTACTCGGGCGAAAGCGGCGCCACTTACTTTACACAGCATTTTGTGTTTATGTTCCTGCACTTTGTATCGGCCGCTACCGGTATTGCCGCCCTAATTGTGCTTTACAGGGCCCTGAAAGATAAAGTGACCGATAAACTGGGTAACTTTTGGGATTACTTTGTAAAAGCCATTACCCGTATATTATTGCCTATATCGTTTGTTATAGCTATCATCTTCGCTTTTAACGGCATGACAACCAGCTATGCCGGTAAAGATACTTTTATCAGCATGCAGGGCGATACCGTTCACGTATCCCGCGGGCCGGTTGCTGCCTTAGTTGCTATTAAACACTTAGGTACAAATGGCGGTGGCTGGTTCGGTGCCAACTCGGCCCACCCTATCGAAAACCCTAACTACTTAACCAACACGGTTGAGCTGGTTGCACAATTGATTATCCCGATAGCGCTGGTATTTGCCTTAGGTTTTTACCTCAATAAAAAGAAATTTGCTTACGTAATTTTCGGGGTGATGACGCTGGGGATGCTCATGCTCATGATCCCCACCATTAACGCCGAGTTGAACGGTAATCCGGCCATTGCCCACATGGGCATCAGCCAGCCAACCGGTGCCATGGAAGGCAAGGAAGTAAGGTTTGGCCCGGCCAACTCTGCCTACTGGAGCGTAATGACTACCATTACATCAACAGGATCGGTAAACTCCATGCACGATAGCACCATGCCTTTATCTGGTTGTATGCAATTGCTGGGTATGATGGTTAACTGCTTTTACGGTGGTGTAGGTGTTGGCTTCCTTAACTTTTATATCTTTATCGTCATCGCGGTATTTATATCCGGGTTGATGGTTGGGCGTACACCGGAATTTTTAGGGCGCAAAATTGAAGCCCGCGAAATGAAGATAGCTTCGCTGATAGCTTTATTGCACCCCTTCATCATATTGGTTGGCCTAGCCATATCATCATACGTTGTGGTACACATGCCGGGTGCAGATTGGGCGGTAAAACCGTCAACATGGTTAAACAACCCGGGCAACCACGGTTTTTCTGAAATGTTGTATGAGTATACTTCAGCAGCTGCCAACAACGGTTCGGGCTTTGAAGGTTTGGGCGATGGTAACATCTTCTGGAACTTTACTACTGGTATAGTAATGGTATTGGGTAGGTTTTTACCAATTATTGGTCCGCTGGCAATAGCTGGTTTACTGGCCAACAAAAAATACATTCCAGAATCTGCCGGTACACTTAAAAGCGATACTTCCACTTTTGGATTAATGATATTCGCGGTAATTGTAATTATAGCCGCCCTTTCATTCTTTCCTGCATTAGCATTAGGCCCAATTGCCGAACATTTTTCACTTAGATAGAAAAAAGGAAGCGGAAGGCAGTGCGATTCCCCTCTTGAGAGGGGGGAGGGGTGTGTTTAACCCGCGTTGAATGGAGCAGAACACACCCCTGCTATCGCACATTCCATCGCGCCCCCTCTCGAGAGGGGAACTGAAAAAGCATTAATCGCTTAAAAAATTAAAAAGAAAATGAAAACCTCAAATACATTATTCCAGGGCGATCAGATGAAGGAGGCTTTTAAACAATCCTTCATCAAACTAAACCCACGCATACTGTTCCGTAACCCGGTTATGTTTACCGTTGAAATAGGAACAGCAGTGATGCTTATAGTTACCATATTTTCCTTTGCAAATAAAGGCCAGGGCAGTTTTGCTTATAACTTCACCGTGTTTTTGGTGCTGTTGTTAACCGTATTGTTTGCCAACTTTGCCGAGGCCATTGCCGAAGCACGCGGTAAAGCACAAGCCGAAAGCTTGCGCAAAACCCGCGAGGAAACTCCTGCGCGCTTACTGGTTAACGGTAAAGAAACCCAGGTGATGTCGAGCCAGTTAAAAAAAGGCGATGTATTTATCTGCGAAACAGGTGATAATATCCCTACGGATGGCGAGATCATTGAAGGTATTGCTACCATTGATGAATCGGCTATTACCGGCGAATCGGCTCCGGTTATTCGCGAATCGGGCGGTGATAAATCATCAGTAACAGGCGGTACCAAAGTATTATCTGATAAGATAAAAGTTATGGTAACCACCCAGCCCGGCGAAAGCTTTTTAGATAAGATGATTGCTTTGGTTGAGGGTGCATCGCGCCAGAAAACACCAAACGAGATAGCTTTAACTATCCTGCTATCAGGCTTTACGCTCATCTTTGTTATCGTGTGCGTTACCCTGAAACCATTTGGCGACTACTCTAACACCCCTATAACAATAGCTGCATTTATCTCCTTGTTTGTGTGCTTAATCCCAACTACAATCGGCGGTCTGTTATCGGCCATTGGTATTGCCGGTATGGACAGGGCATTGCGTGCCAACGTAATTACCAAAAGCGGTAAAGCGGTGGAGACTGCCGGCGATTTAGATACCTTGCTGTTAGACAAAACAGGTACAATCACCATTGGTAACCGTAAGGCAACCAACTTTTACCCAACAACCGCAGTAAACGAACAGGATTTTGTAACAGCCTGCGTATTGAGTTCGCTGGCTGATGAAACCCCTGAAGGTAAATCAATTGTTGAACTGGCCGAAACCGGCTCAGGCAAGTTAAAGGTAGTTGCCCCTAAAGACTCGGTTTTTATCAAGTTCACTGCCGAAACCCGTTCAAGCGGTTTAGATACGCCCGATGGGTTGCGCATCCGTAAAGGGGCCTTTGATTCTATCCGCAACATCGCCTTAAAAGCAGGCAACCCTTTCCCCGCTGATGTGGAAGAGAATGTTAAAAAGATCTCCTCAAACGGTGGTACACCATTAGTGGTATCACAAAATGAAAAGATCCTTGGCGTAATTGAATTACAGGACATTATTAAACCCGGCATTGCCGAACGTTTTGATCGCTTACGTAAAATGGGCGTTAAAACGGTAATGGTGACCGGTGATAACCCTTTAACAGCCAAATTTATTGCCGAAAAAGCAGGTGTAGACGATTTTATTGCCGAGGCCAAGCCCGAGGATAAAATGAACTATATTAAAAAAGAACAACAAGGCGGCAAGCTGGTAGCCATGATGGGCGACGGTACAAACGATGCACCTGCCTTGGCACAGGCCGATGTTGGCGTGGCCATGAACAGCGGTACCCAGGCAGCCAAAGAAGCCGGTAACATGGTTGATTTGGATAACGACCCAACCAAGCTGATTGAGATTGTGGAAATTGGTAAACAATTGCTGATGACCCGTGGTACGCTTACCACCTTCTCGATAGCCAATGACGTAGCCAAGTACTTTGCTATCGTTCCGGCCTTGTTCATGGTATCTATCCCGTCGTTAAGGGCGCTAAATATCATGGCATTGCACAGCCCGGAATCGGCCATATTATCGGCAGTAATATTTAACGCCATCATTATCCCGCTGCTGATACCGTTGGCCTTACGCGGTGTTGAATATAAACCGATAGGTGCCAGCGCTTTATTACGCCGTAACCTATTGATCTACGGATTGGGCGGTATCCTGATACCATTTATAGGTATTAAATTAATTGACCTTGCCGTAGGAATATTTTTATAGAAGAGATTTGAGATGTGAGATATGAGATTTGAGACAGAAAATAAAAGTCGAAAATCTTATATCAGAGCACTCAGATCTACATTTCAAGGATGCGGGGCTAATCTCACATCTCAAATCTAATATCTCAAATCTAAAAGAAATGAAAACATATTTGTTGCCATCAATCAAGTTAACTATCATCCTGATAGTAATTACAGCCGGTATCTATCCGTTAGCTATAGCCGGTGTGGGCAAATTAACTCCCGGTCATGGTGATGGGGAAACCGTAACTTATAAGGGCCGTGTAGTTGGTTATGCCAATGAAGGTCAAAAATTCACTAAAGACGAATACTTCTGGAGCCGTCCATCTGCGGTTGATTATAATGCTGCCGGTTCGGGAGGTTCAAACAAAGGCCCGTCAAACCCCGATTATTTGAAACAGGTAGAAGGCCGCATCCAGGATTTTTTAAAACATAACCCCGGTGTAACCCGCGCCCAGATCCCTGCCGAACTGGTTACCGCATCGGGTAGCGGATTGGATCCTGATCTTTCCCCGGCAGGAGCGCAAGTACAGGTAGCCCGTATTGCCAAAGTACGTGGTTTATCTGCCGATGTTTTAACCAAACTGGTTGATGAGCATACCGAAAAGCCGTTATTTGGCGTATTTGGCCCATCAAAAGTAAATGTGCTGAAGCTGAATGTGGCTTTGGATGAACTAAAGAAATAGCCCCCTTTAGGCGAGGATTTAGGTGGGGCTTAAGATATGTATGAATGGTTGTATAGTTAATTTTGGTTTAATTATATGTTAGTTTGAGAAACATTCATACCTTAAAGGGGGGCCGCGAGGGCTCTCCTTTTATGCCCCCTCTAAATCTCCTCCGCTGGCTAGCGGAAGACTTTTGATTTGCATGGGGTTTAAAAGCTTGGCTGTAAACCAAAATGGGATTTGTGCGGGTTTAAAACAAAATGGTTATTAATAAGTATCAGATAAATTAAAATTTTTAAAGTCTCTCCCTTCAGGGGAGATTTAGAGGGGGCTTATGGACGGCGAAAAAGAACGATCGGTTGAGCATTTCCTTGAGCTGATAAAAAAATCGAGGCGCGGGAAATTCAAGGTTTACATAGGCATGAGCGCCGGTGTGGGTAAAACATTCCGCATGCTTCAGGAAGCCCAGGCTTTGATGCGTAACGGCATCGACGTTAAAATTGGCTATATAGAAACGCATAACCGCAAAGAAACTGTTGCTCAACTGGAAGGCTTGCCGGTAATACCCCGCCGCAAACTGTTTTACAAGGGTAAGGAGTTGGAGGAGATGGATTTGAAGGCCATCATCAGCCTGCGCCCCGAGGTGGTTTTGGTTGATGAGCTGGCACATACCAATATTGAAGGTAGCAGCAATGAAAAGCGCTGGCAGGATGTGCTGGAGATATTAAACGCCGGCATCAATGTGATCAGCGCGGTAAACATCCAGCATATGGAAAGCCTGAACGAGGAGGTGGAGCGCATAACCGGGGCCAAAATAAATGAGCGCATACCCGATAAGGTTTTGCAGCTGGCAGACGAGGTGGTAAACATCGACCTTACCGCCGATGAATTGATAGACCGCTTAAAGGAAGGTAAGATATACGATGAAAAAAAGGTGCCGATGGCGCTCAATAACTTTTTCCAGGCCGACAGAATTTTGCAGCTGCGCGAACTTGCCCTGCGCGAAGTTGCCCACCAGGTAGAGCGGAAGATAGATATTGAGATACCCAAAACCATTAAACTACGGCCCGAGCTTTTTTTAGCCTGCATTAGTACAAATGATGCTTCGGCCAAAATAATTATCCGTAAAACGGCAAGGTTGTCCTCGTACTACCGCTCAAAGTTTTTTGTTTTGTATGTACAAACCTCAAGAGAGAGCAGCGATAAAATAAACCTGGCATCACAACGCCACCTCATTAATAATATGAAACTGGCCACGCAACTGGGCGGCGAAGTTATCAAAATAAAAAGCGACCGCATAGCCCAAACCATTTGGGAAACGGCCGAAAAATACGACATTACCACTATTTGCCTGGGTAAGCCACGCTTTAAATTTTACCAGGTTATTATGAAAACGGCGGTTTTTACCCAATTGTTAAATAAAATGTCAAAAACTGATATAGACCTTGTAATACTATCATAACCATGACTATTAAAAATAAACTCCGTACAGGCATCGGTTTCTTGTTTGTATTGGCGCTCATCGTCTGCGGGTTATCTGTTTACTTCCTCAACCGCCTGTCGGCCGATGCGGGGGTGATCCTGAAGGATAATTATAAAACCCTGCAATACACCCAAAAAATACTGGATGCCATTGATGCCAGTAACGGGCCGCTATCGCCCAAACAAATGGCTATTGTTGATGATAACCTGAACCGGCAGCAACATAACATTACAGAAAAAGGTGAGCAGGCATTAACCGATTCGTTAACGCTTGTTTATATGCAGATAAAGCAGCATAATAACAATATAGTTGAGCAATTGCCTTTAAGGAGCCATGCCCGTCGCCTTGTTTACGGCATTATGCATTTAAATATGGACGCAATTGCGCATAAAAATGATAAGGCCGCCGATACCGCCAGCAGGGCAAATGTGCTGGTGGCCGTTAGTGCTTTTTTATTGTTCACCATTGCTTTCACTTTCGCGGTAAATTTTCCGGGTTATATAGCCGATCCTTTAAAGGAATTAACTGCGAGGATAAAAGAGGTATCAAACCGAAATTACCACCAGCAGATAGACTTTCACTCCGATGACGAGTTTGGCGAATTGGGGCAGGCATTTAACAATATGACCCGTAAACTGGACGAGTACGAGAACAGCAACCTGGCCAGTATCCTGTTTGAGAAAAAACGGATAGAGACCATTATCAATACCATGCACGATGCCATTATTGGTTTAGACGAAAAACAATTTATCATATTTGCCAACGAAGTGGCATGCAACCTGATAGGTATGCCCGCCGTACAGCTTACCGGCCGTTATGCGCCTGATATTGCGTTGGAGAACGACCTGTTGCGCAACCTGTTAATTAATGAGCAGCAACGGTTAAAGATTTTCTCCGATAACCGCGAAAGTTTTTACAGCCGCGAATCGTTATCCGTGAGCAGTAAAAGTAAAGTGATAGGTAAGGTAATTATCCTGAAAAATATTACCGAGTACCAGCAGTTGGATGAAGCCAAAACCAATTTCATCGCCACCATATCGCATGAATTGAAAACGCCCATATCATCCATAAAAATGAGCCTGAAATTGCTGGAGGACGACCGCATAGGCAGCGTAAACACCGAGCAACGGCAATTGCTGGAAAATATTGACGATGATGCCCGTCGCCTGCTGCAGATAACCGGCGAACTGCTGGATATGGCACAGGTAGAAACCGGTAAGCTACAGCTTAACTTTGGCAGTACACATCCCCGTAACATTGTTGATTACGCGGTAAAAGCCATCAAGTTTACTGCCGATCAAAAACAGGTAAACATCAAAGTAAAATGCGACGATACCCTGCCCGAGGTACATGCAGATTTGGATAAAACTACCTGGGTACTTATCAACCTGTTATCAAACGCTATAAAATACAGCCACGAAAAATCGGTTGTGGAGCTAACCGTTAAAAAACATAAGAACGACGAGATAGAATTTTCGGTAAAAGATCATGGTAAAGGCATAGAAGAGCAATACCTGTCGCGGTTATTTGAGCGCTACTTTAAAGTACCCAACGCCACCGCCGATCAAACCGGCACCGGCCTTGGCCTCGCCATTGCCAAGGATTTTATTGAAGCCCAAAGCGGTCACATCGAAGTTGATAGCGAGATAGGGGCAGGGAGCAGGTTTGCCTTTACCTTGAAGAGGGCGGTAAGCCCCCTCTAAATCTCCTCTTGAAGGGGGAGACCTTTAATTTCTAAAGTAGATTGCTCTCTAATTTAAACTTAAGTTTAATTACTTACTAAGTTTTTCGCACGGTCAGGCAACACGGCATGGGTAGCCATTTAACCCTGCCTCTTAACCATTTCGTTGATCCAGATGGGGGCAAAAGGCGAGGTGCAGCCTTTTGATACCGGGTAATTGCGGTATATGCCCAGTCGTTCGCCTATATCCAATGCGCGTTGGCGGTAAGCAGGGTGGTTTATGCCAATTTGCGCCAGCGTGGTGTTCATGGTCCACTGTACTTCGGGGGCGGCGCCTGGCATTTCGGCTTCAATGCGGTCAAGAATCGCCGGGATATCCAGTCCCTCGGGGCTTCGTGCTATCCGGCCGCTGGTGAGGCTCCAGGCTACGCGGGCAGCCATGGGGTGGCCGGTAAATAGCCATTGCAGGCGTAATTGTTCTTTATCAGGATGTTCCTTAATAACATAGGAATACAGCCAGTCGATTACCTGCGCAAACCGTTCAGACCGCACCATGCTGTCTATTTCCTGCAAAGACAATGCCTTCGGCACCATGATCAATGTTGCCATGAACCTGGCCTCAATATTGCCGGTTTGCCATAATGATAGGGCGAATTCATTGTTGGGCTTTATCTTTTTAGCAATAGTGCGGATATCGCCCATTTTTACGCCAAACTGGTTTTCGTGAGCGCCAAATTTTATGTTATGGGCACGCACTCTCTCGTTTCCAAGTACCTCTAATTCTGCGAGGATCTCTGTTACGGTCATGGTTTTTATAGCAGGTTTTAATTATTCGAATATAGGTTGTTAGGGAGAAAAAATAAAGCTTTATTATGCCGCGTTATGTAGCGGGCAAAGGCCTCTGTCGGCGATCCTTCGACAGGCTGCCATTAACAAGCCTTTACACCTTGAAAATCGAATACATCAAAGGAGATCACGGGCGTTTCCCCAACCGGTAGAAGTTGGGGCCGGGTCATCCGCTCATACTACACAGGCCTTAAACGCGGGCCGGTATCCGCTACTACCCCTAACGCAATTGTCTGAAGGCGATTAAAATCAGCCGTGCCGATGGCACTCCATGATAACTGTTTATTCATTCAACGGGTTAAAACCCGTTGCAACAACATGTTGCGAGCCTACGGCCCTTAGCTACAGTTATGATTTCATTTACCAGGCAACACGAGTGCCACTGCTGCAATATTGTAGCACCAGGTTGAAAGGCATCGTTAATAAAGCCAAAAAAGAACCGTAGGTTCGGCCAATATTGTAGCCACGGGTTTTAACCCGTGGTAAAATAAACGCAGATGAAAGAGTACCATAGGTACGGCCAATATATATGCGCCTTGTGAAATAATTGTTATAAATGGCCAGGCAAATCATCCCCAAACGTAATATCACTATTGCTGAAATCAGGGTGGAGACCCATTATGGCATCCCGGCAAGGTTCGCACACAAAACCACGCTCGGTGCCGGATTTGGGGTCGTCATTGGCGTGCGCCTTTACGCAATCGGGAAGCCTGTAATAAAACCTTATTTGGGATAAATTGAGGATGCAGTCATAGTAAACCCACTCCCGGCAGTTGTTTGACCATGCCTTGCCTCTAAAAGTCTCTTTTATCCCGCTTTTGTCGAGGTCGTTTTCTAATGAACGTAAATGCTCGCAAACCATAGGTAAACTGGTGATATGCCTGTAAATATAGGGGTTATAAATAGATTGGCTATACCGTCATCAAAAATCTTAACTCTTGATTCTTGCCTCTTGGCTCGCTTCGCCCGTCACTTTTTGCAAGCTTAAGATAAATTCAACCTGCCTTTCCAGGTGACCGGTTAATGTTTCCCATTCGCTAAACCGCTCCCTCCCCAATAAAACCTGGTTGGTATCGGCATTCCAAAACCCGGCACTTTGCGGCAACTGCGCCGATTCGGCAACCTGTATGCTGATCACCTGTTTACTCAGCTTATCAAAAAAGGAGATGGTTTGGCGTGGGGGCATATTTTTCGGGTATGTACGAAGATAAGGATATTGCCTGCGGTAAACAAAAAGCCTCCCGGAGTTTTTGGCTTCGGGGGGCTTTGATACTTGGGGTAACCGATGTGTTACGTCTTGTATAGTTCGCGATTGCTTCGTGCCTCACAATAACATGGTGGGTGGTATGGCAGTGAGGCGCGGTTGTGAAGCATAGTTCGCAATATACGCCCTTCCGCCTTCATATCCATCGGATTACACTTGCATCACGAATCGCCTTCATAGAAAGCCGGTAACCTAACACCACCTGTTTACAACCTAATCTTTATCCCGCCATTCACAACAAAGCCGTCCAAAGGGGCGTATATATCCTTAAACACCGGGTTGGTTATGCTACCGGTATAAATGGCGTCGAACTTTGTTTGCCGGGTATCGGTCAGGTTCTCAAAATTGATGAACAGGGAAAACCGATCCCAGATCTTTTCGGCCATCAACCCGGTTGTCCAGTAGGCCCTGCCTGTGGTGCCGTCATTTAAGCGTTGCGGACTAAAATAGTAGGCTTCCAATCCTATCTTTAACTTATTCTCTATT
This sequence comes from Mucilaginibacter sp. P2_A5, assembly GCF_056404995.1. Taxonomy (NCBI): domain Bacteria; kingdom Pseudomonadati; phylum Bacteroidota; class Sphingobacteriia; order Sphingobacteriales; family Sphingobacteriaceae; genus Mucilaginibacter; species Mucilaginibacter sp. P2_A5. Next base: position 29,116 of record NZ_JBFUCY010000041.1, on the reverse strand, counting down.
TCATAAACCAGTACGTTGTTCAGCCTGTGTTTTGATACTAAGGGATATGCTGCAATGTTGTTGCCGGTATGCTGCGTTACATCTGCCAGCGTATAACCTATAAACAGTTTAAAATCGGCATAGGTTAGCTTCACATTGGTTTCCAATCCTTTGGTGTTCAGGTCGCCGCGGGGTTGCTGGTATTGGAGGTTACCATCCGGCAGCGATGCAAGCAGGATGGGCTTCTCTATCCGCGTATAAAAAAACAATTGATTAATGCTAAAACTCACCTTATCATCAAATAAACCTGTACGGTAATTCAGGTCATAACTGGCGCCGTATGACCGTTCGGCAGTGGTGTTTTTAACGTCAACGGGCAATACATTTTTAAACTGGATGCGTTCGGCATCCTCGGTAAATACTGTAGGCGCTTTATAACCCAGGCCACCACCTAAACGGGTTGAAAAATGCGAATTGATCTTCAGCAAAGCGGACAAACGGGGCAGGAAAAAAAAGCCGTACCGGTTATGATAATCGCCGCGTAAGCCGCTTTCAACAGTCAGTTTTTGTGTGGCATTCCAGGTGTTTTGTACAAAGCCGCCAATGGTGCTGTAGTTGTAGCTCCTGAGCGGGAAGGTGCTGTTTTTATCCTCGGCAAAGTTTTCTGATAAATAGTTTAACCCTGCAACCCAGTCAGATCTGTCGTTTGTGCGGGAGTAAGTTGCTTCACTATACGTTGAAAACTGAATCCCTGAAAAGCGGTAATCGGGCAGGTTGATAGCCCTGTCGAAATAACTTACACTGTTTTTAAATACCAGCTTTTCCCGTTCATTCAAAGTGCGGTCCAGCTCCGCCTGTGTGCTGTACCTGCCTGTTTTATTTTTTTCATAATAACTGTGCTGCGCGTTGCCGTCGCCCTCAATATAATGCAGGTCGCCGCCAATACGATTCTCTACCGTGCTATTGATGCCGGTTACCAGGGTGGTTTTATCATCCAGGTAAAAAAACAATTTGGGGTTAAACGTAAACCGGTTATACTTTGGGATGGCGGTTAAATCGATATTGGCAGGGTCATAAGCAGTACCATGATTATAGGCAGCAAATATAGTTGCACCCACTTTTTTAAACTTCTGTGCATAAAAACCGCTGGCATCCAAACCCAATGCCGAAGTACCGTTTAACAGGAAGTTGAGTTGTCTTTGATCGGTTGGTGTTTTGGATACCAGGTTAACCAGGCCTGCAATAGCGCCGCCGCCATACAGCGTAGAGGACGAGCCTTTGATCACTTCAACCTGTTTCAGATCGAGCGGGGCTATTTGCAGCAAGCCCAGGCCACCCGAAAAGCCGGAGTACAGCGGGAACCCATCCCTTATAATTTGTGTGTACTTACCATCGAGTCCCTGGATACGGATACTGGAATTATTACTGGTTGCCGATGTTTGCTGTGTTTGGATGCCTGTGCTTTCGGCAAGCAGCATGCGGATATCGCCTGGTTTCATGTTGGCTTTTTCGTCCAGTTCCTCGCCCGAAATAACCTCCACCCGGGTAGGAATATTGGCAATGGTACGGCTGCTGCGGGTTGATGATACGGTAACTTCGCCCAGCTCCTCGCCATCTCCCTTGCCTTTAGCCTGGAGCAAAATTATCATGGGAGATGATTGCTGAACCGGAAAAGTTAAGGTATCCAGCCGGGTTTCGTAACCTATATAACTAAACCGGATAACCTGCTTGCCTGCGGGTATATTTGTTAAGGTAATTAAACCGGCAGCATCGGTAGTAGCCCCTTTATTAATTCCCTGTATTATGGCTGTTGCACCAATCAGGGTTTCGTTAGTTTTCGCGTCTTTAATAATTGCCTTAAGCGTATCCTGGGCATACGCCATAGCGGTATATAAAAATGCCGTAAAAAGCACTATGATTTTTTTCATGAATATGGGAATTTGTATAACTGTTTGGCCTCACCTAAATCCTCTCCAAAGGAGAGGACTTTTACCTGCATGGCATTTAAAATTTAATTTTTTTTGAACCCTCTCCTTTGGAGAGGGCAGGGTGAGGCTTAATACAAAATAACCAGCTGTTTAGCTGTAATGGTGGGTTTTATTAACTTATCTGCGGGGGTTGCCATATGGAGAGGGCAACATCTTCGGTATATGGCCTGTTATAAGCAACAATATGCTTAACGGATATTGCGGGCAATAAAAACGAGGTGTGGTCAATAGCTTTGGTAACGGTAAACCCGGTACATGAGCCGCATGCAAAAAATGGTGAACAACCCTGGCAATCTTTTTCTTTGGGCGATGATTTGGCCGGGGTATTTTTTGCAACAGCGTTTTTGATGCTACAATCATTATCGGCACAACATGGCTTTGCCGTAAGCAGCAGCACAATTAGGGCAGATATATAGCATAGAAATTTCATTGGGCCAAAGGTAAGAGATTTAGCGATAGGTAAAAGCCATTTAAGCAGGATGAATTTATTTAATAGATGAAGTCCTTATTCCTTTGTCCTTACTCCAATAATGGCATTCCCTGCGGGCCGCGCTTTACGCTCGCGCACAAGGCCTTATCCGTTAGCTAACGGAGGTATCCGCTGCAATCGCTAATGCATTTGTCTGAACCGGGATTCATTGGATTTATCAGATTTTTTGGATTTTAATTTGCAGGCGGATTAATTGATTAAGAAGAAAAGAATCCTGTAATTCCTTTAATCCGTTTAATTCCGGTTCAGACAAAAGCGTTAGGGACAGCAGTGGATACCCGCCGCGCGATGGCTCTGCGCATAGGCCGCGCTTAATGCCCGTGCGCGTATGAACGGATGGCCCGGCCGCAGGCAACGCCATCATTCCAGATAAAAACTATTTACAGCATTTGTATTAATTATGATTATCTTTTGACTTTTATCACGTTTTTTTCTACGATATTACTTGTCCCAAGGAAGTTTATGAAACACCCCATCTGCACTATAGAAATAGCAGAAGCTGCCAACCGCAGCTTCGAGTGGGAAGTGCGCAATTTTTTGTGTGCATGGGTGTATAACCACGAGGATAAAACGCTGCTCCAGTTTGATCAGCCATTGGATGAGTACCTGGCCAATGATGCCTTGCGGGATTTCTTTTTGAATACACGACATCCAATCCAGCGGTTGTTAAAAAACCGTCCCATTGCCTGTCACCTGGGCCGACGTGCACGTTCTGTTTATTTTGACCCGGTCACCGGAGATCCATTATTGGCACCCACGGAGCAACGGATTTATAACCTTGCCCGCAGGATGGATAGCGAACGTATGCATGTTCCGTTCCGCTCGGTTCATCCCAACAAGCAGACCGAAGCGGGAGATACCGCGGATATCAGCACCTATCCCGAGGGATCGGAGGAAATCCGGTATAACAGCGGCAATCATTTTAGCAGCCGTCCGGCAAACGGGAATGTATTTGACGAAAACAGTAAGCGCTGTACGGCAAAATCAGCTGGCAATTTGCATGTGCTTTTTAAACGTGGTTTTTTGGAAGAGCGCTTACAGGATGTAAAAGTGCTTACAGCCGCCATGCATGAGGCGGGTGAAACACAGCCGCAATTTTTTGTGATCTACAGCAGGCATTCGCCCGAAGAGGGGCATTTTGGAACATCCCTGGTGATCATGGACCCGGCAAATCCCGACTTCCCCCGACGCGTTATGGTTTGCGATACCTTGCTCAAGGAATTACCGCATCACCCCCGCTGGTGGAACCATTTTATTGCAGAATATTCGCATGTATTTGGCGAGGCGATATCGGAGATCGTGGAAGATCTTTCGCACCCGCTGCAGAAGGTAAATATTAAGGGTGATAACCCCTATCGCCATGATTGGGACTGCCCTTACTACGCCACCAGCATGGCCAATGCCCTGGCCGACCTGGTAAAAAACAACCCGGAACTCACGTTAACCGGAAGCACCTATGACATCCACAACGCGATGAAGGCCATCATGCAGGATTATTACCACCCGGATCTCGAAATTAAAGACAGGCCAGGTATTCAACAGGCCAACCGCTTAAAGCGCTGGAAAAGCGGACGGGAATTGATTAAGGAGCTGGTGAGTGAGGTGAGTAGGGAATCGTCGTATGAGTTGTAGGATACTCCAACATCAAATGTCAGAATATGAACATCGCAAATTATAAAATAGCAAAACAAGTAGGAACCCATGGAATTTACGGTGAAATTGAACTTACTTTCGAATTCACTTCAGAACGTTTAAAAGTAAATCTATCCGTACCGGAAAATTATGCAAGATGGTATAGTGGCATTTTATTTGGCGCAACATATTGGCTTGAACATACGATTCAACCACTCGGCTTGAACCTTAATATACGGGAAATTAAATTTAACGAAGTTGACACAAATAACACTGTAATGGCCTATTTAACAACCAAGGCCCTGGAACATGCTGCGAAAATTCCATTTAATGGTTCTGCTTTTTTTGACGAGCAGACTGTCTCATTTGTATTTAAAAAGTGAGATATTACAGAAATATCGACATAGCACCACCTATTGTTTTAATAATTAAATTGCAGTAAATTGGGGTATCATGAAAAGTAAAGTCGTCAGATTTGAACCAAACTCAATGCAGGCAAAAGCTGTGATCAGTTTCGTGCGTCAACGTGACGGGTTTATTCGGTCACTTCATGAAAAAGCCAAAGAAATTGCGAAGCTCAAAACACTCAACGTTTAAAGTGTGATAATGATTAGGCTTATTTCGAGACAAATCACAGGCATACGTACACCTCTATAATTTAGAAACTTCAAATCAGCTGTAATAGAATACCTAATACCTTTGTACAGATTTATGAACAGTTTCCTTGGTGGATATTACCTTATAAAATTACGACCTGTAACGTTTGGTTCGCTTGAGTCAAAATGTCTTCTGACTTGCAGCTCTTGCATCAACGATAGTTTATTGGATAATTGGTCATATTCCTGGACAACTGATAATGGCATGAATTTGAATGATTTAATTGAGTCATATGACATTGATAGAAATGTTATATCAAAACTTCGGGCTTGGGTAGATAAAAAACTCGATGAGAAAAAGATTGGCTGGATCGATTTATTTCGGGATTTGGAAACAGCGAAAGCTTATCAAAGAAACTTCTTTGCTGATGTACAAGACGTTAAAATAATGGCCATTTATTTTGGTGAACAAGAAGCAACTGATTTGGTAGATGAATTTGAGCCTGAAAAGGAGATACAAGAATCTATAGGTTTATACCAAAACATCAAAGACCGAATTCCGGAAATAATTGATGATAAAGAAATTTTCAGGGGGTTTGATATCATTGGAATTGAACTTGACGGCAGCTTTCATACTTTTCATTGTTATGATTTAGCTAATGAGCTTGCCCAAAAATTTAACATAAATACAAATCAATTTGGATTATACGATAACATCCCTAATTTTCAAGAAATAAGCGAGTACATGAACGACGAGAATAACGGATTTGAACCAGTACCGTGGTTCGTTGTAAAAACAGTTGAAGTATTAGATTAAGGTTAAAGCATGCCTATCAATTTATACTTTCCTAATATAGAGTGATTCTGTAAATGACATGGCAAGCAAGGGCGTAGCCCTGATCCATTTTGTAGCAACGGGTTTCAACCCGTTGAAAAAAAGAATACGACAGGTTTGAGAACTGTAGGTTCGGCGCATATATATGGATCGTTCCTACGGGACTATTTATTTTTCGGTATTCCTAATCAACGGGTTAAAACCCGTTGATAATATACGGGCCGTCCGCTATGCGGACTTTTAGAAAGGTGCAATAATTACTATGAATTTAGAAACCTACATAAAAATAAATAGTCATTGTTTTTTTATCGATGGATTGTTTGACTTTTATCAAAAGCAACACAATGAAATTCCAAATCATTTCCCGAACTGGAAAATATTAAGTTTGAGTTTTTTGAATATGACTTTTATATTTTTCGACAAATTCCTTCGCATCTCTTAAATTCTTAGGGTAGGGTATATAGTTATCGTATGGAGTTTTAAAATATTCATTTTTTCCTATTTGATAAATATGTTGAAATGGAAACCCGTTTTCAATTAAAAATCCAACCAACTGCCACCCCTTATTGTCAGATTTTTTCGGTGGCCTAAAACGCTGGTTTAAAAGCCTCATCGGTATTCCACAATGGGGGCAGGGATATTTTTGTTCACTGTTATAAGCGAAATTTCTATTGAAGCATAGCCTGCATGATAAACAAACCTTTTTGTGTCCCATCTATTTCAACCTTATTATTGTCATCATTTACGTTGTAACGGATAACTGCGATTATACAATAAATTTTAAATAAATAAAATCTGTCACATTAGACCCCACAAAACAAAGCCCCCAACTCATCATCGGGGGCTTCACTATCAATTCGTTTTCCTGGCATCCTGCATCGGGTTACTGCCCGATGTGGCGCCTCGTGGCAATACCTGTTGTTTAAACAGTTCGAACCTTGTTGGGGCGTATTCGCGGGGCCAGCTGTTGTTGGCTTCGTCTATGTCGGCGGTTTCGCGGTATGGATCGAGCTTGATGGATTTTACTTCTTTGGCTTTGGCAAATACCTTGCTTACTTTAAACTCGTTTTTGCGCCAGATGTAGGCGGGGAGTTTGTCAACTTCTTTGGTGCCATCGGTGTAAGTCCACTCAATGATGATTGGGCTTACCAGTCCGCCTTTGTTGCTGAAGGTAAGTTCGTAAAAATTGGTTTTGCTGTCGTAAAACTTCTTTTCGTCGGGGCTTAAGCCGGCATACATATCCTGGTATGCTTTAGCGGTTAAAGGTGTTGGGGCAAAGCGGTCCCATTTGCTGTAAAAATCCTGCAGCGAGGTATCTGCCTCTACAGTAGTTTGCATACCTGCGGCTTTGTTGCGGGTGGTGCTGATGTTTTCCAGGTTACGCTCGTAAGCGGCACGGTCTGTAGCGTTCTCGATTGCCGGATTCTTGCTGTTTAGTTTATAGTATTTTACGCTGTCGAGCGATACATCAACAGGCTCGGTTCCGTAAAACCATCCGCGCCAAAACCAATCCAAATCAACAGCCGATGCATCTTCCATGGTGCGGAACAAATCCTCGGGTGTTGGGTGTTTAAAGGCCCAGCGTTTTGCATAGGTTTTAAAGGCGTAATCAAACAGCTCGCGGCCCATTACAGTCTCGCGCAGTACGTTGAGCGCGGTAGCCGGTTTGGCGTAAGCGTTGGGGCCAAACATGATAATATTTTCGGAGTTGGTCATGATAGGCTCCAACTGATTCTTGGGCATTTTCATGTAATCAACTATTTTATAGGCCGGACCGCGTGATGACGGGAATTTAGGGTCCCAGGCCTGTTCGGTAAGGTACTGTGTAAATGTGTTCAGGCCTTCGTCCATCCAGGTCCATTGGCGCTCGTCGGAGTTTACAATCATCGGGAAAAAGTTGTGGCCAACCTCGTGGATAATTACACCTATCATCCCGTTTTTGGTAGCCTCGCTGTAAGTACCATCCTTTTCGGCACGACCGAAGTTAAAGCAGATCATCGGGTACTCCATACCGTTTGCCGCCTCAACCGAAATAGCAACCGGGTAAGGGTACGGGATGGTATGTTTTGAATACGTTTTGATGGTATGCGCAACCACTTTAGTTGAATATTTACTGTAAAGCGGGTAAGCCTCGGGGCCGTAGTATGACATGGCCATCGCTTTGCGGCCGCCTTCAATCTGGGCGCTCATGGCATCCCAAACTATCCGGCGCGATGATACCCAGGCAAAATCGCGCACGTTTTCGGCATGGAAAGCCCATGTTTTGCGGGCGGCTGCGTGGCCTTTCATGGCGTTTTTAACTTCATCTAAAGTAACTATCTGCACGGGCGTGGTTGCTGTTTGTGCCTTGTTCCAGCGGCTTAATTGGGCGCCGGTAAGGTTTTGGGCATAGTTGGAGCATTGGCCGGTACCGCCTACCAAATGATCGGCAGGTACGTTAATGTTCACTTTAAAATCGCCAAAGGTTAAGGCAAACTCACCGCTGCCCAAAAATTGTTTGTTTTGCCAGCCCTGGAAATCGCTGTAAACAGCCATGCGTGGGTACCATTGGGTCATGGTATACAGGTAGTTGTTATCCTCGGCAAAGTACTCGTACCCGCCGCGGCCGCCAATGGTCATCCTGTCGGATATATTGTACCACCAGCTAATTTTAAATTTAAATTTTGCGCCCGGCGCCAAAGTGGCTGGCAGCTCAATACGCATCATGGTTTCGTTAATGGTATAAGTAAGGGCGCCGCCATTGGCATCCTTTACGCTCTCGATGTGGTTACCCAGGTCAAGGTTGTGGCCCATAACGCCTTGCAGCTGGCGCATGGTCATTTTGCCCTGCATTTTGCTTTCGGCAGTGGTAAAGCTTTCGGCATCTTTCATGTGCTGGTTCTCGTCAAGCTGTAACCATAAATAGGTTAGCGCATCCGGCGAGTTGTTGGTATAAGTAATGGTTTCCGATCCATCCAAACGCTGCTTGTCATCGTTAAGGGTGGCGTTAATCTCGTAATCGGCTTTTTGTTGCCAATACTTAGGGCCTGGCGCACCCGATGCCGAGCGATAGCTGTTTGGGGTACTTAGCATGGTACCCAGCTGCTCAAAACGGTTACCGTGATTGGAGCCGGGGTTGTTGTCGTGTTGTGCCCATGATGCCGAGGCCAGCATCAGGCAGGAGAATAAAGCCGGGTAAAATTTGTTCATCTGAATTTAATTAGGAAAAAACGTTCGATACACATTATAAAAGCAATTCCAAATATGGCCGACGACAGGAACATCGTCCAGTCGCGCTGCGGAGTTTTGGCAAATTTGACGAGCACAAAAGAGATAAGTAACGCAGATATTACAATTAATACCTGCCCAAACTCCAGCCCGAGGTTAAAAGCAAGCAGTTCGGCAGTAATATTACTGCTACTGCCCAGCAAACTTTTTAAGTAGTTTGAAAAGCCCATGCCATGGATAAGGCCGAAAAATAAGGCCAGCGCATAGTTAAGCCGCATGGTGTTGGTGGTGCGTTTTTTATTAAGCACATTAACCAAACTTGTAAATACAATAGTAACCGGAATTAAAAACTCAATAAGCGATGTATTGATATGGATAACATTTAACACACTTAAAGCCAGCGTGATAGAGTGGCCGATAGTGAAGGCAGTAACGAGTACCAGCACCCTACGCCAGTCGGCCAGCAGGTAGGTGCCGCAAAGCACGGCGACGAATAAAATATGGTCGTACCCCTCCCAGTTACAGATGTGTTGCCATCCTAACTGGAAGTATAATGAAAAGTCAGTCATTGAGCTAATTCGCAATTGCGAATAAAAATAACGTTTTTTGCCGAAAATAAAAGCGTTAGCCGATATGCCAGTTTATGCACAGTGGGTTATAGGAGGCGCCTACGGAGCCTGGAAGTGTGTATGTTTGTTTGCTATAAACACGTGACCCCGATGGGGTCGGGTAATCGAATAAGGAATAAATAAGGATTAGCAATGATATTTAGGTAAGATATCATCAAAGAGAGCTCCGTAGGAGCAGCGTGTTTATAGTAAAAATAAAATGTGCGTTGGCTCCGTAGGTGCCTCCTCACTATCGTTTAATAATATGAATTGAACTATTGTCGATGATGTTAAAATTATTCATGATAAGCTTGTTCAGCTTATTCCACCCGTTTTTTGTAAGCGTTACCGAAATTACCCACAACGCCAAAACCCAAAGTGTTGAGGTAAGCTGCCGCATTTTTTACGACGACCTGGAGCGTACCCTCGAAAAGCAATACAAAACCCCGGTTGATATTGTACACCCCAAAGACAAAGCCAAACTAAACCAGATGCTGAACGACTACATCAAAAAGCACCTGGCCATTAAAGCCGATAACAAAGCCCTTCCCCTAACCTACCTGGGCTACGAGATACAGGAAGATGGCGCCTGGGTTTACTTTGAAGCCAAAGGCATCAGCAAACCAAAAAAGGTTGATGTGCACGACGACCTGCTTTATACCGAACACCCCCAGCAAATAAACATGCTGCACGTAACAGTAGGAGGCGAGCGCAAGAGTGATAAGCTGGATAACCCGGATAGTGAGGCGGGGTTTGAGTTTTAGATGTGCAGATTTCAGATGTGCAGATGATTTTTAATCATAGCAAAAGTTCCCTTGTCATGCTGAGGTACGACATATCCCATTTTCCTGTCATCCTGAGGGACGAAGGATCTATCAGCTGTGCATGACCAATAGAAAAGTTGGCGAATAGATGCTTCGTTCCTCAGCATGACAGTCTTTTATTTTTGTATGTCATTCCCCCTTCAGAATTTCGCGAAATTTTATCACTCAGCACAACAGGAGGTAAAAAAAGGGCGTATTATAATTTGATGGTAACCCATACCATCACAACTCTGCACAGGCCTTATCCACATTGGCTGGTATCCGTGCCGGGTCTTAACTTAATTCATTACTCTTCATATTATTTCACCCGCTTAGCTTCCATCTTTTGTCCATCAGCATACAGTACCAAATTAACAGCCCCGGCTGTATCCTTTACAAATTCCACTTCATAAGGCAGGTCGCGTAGAAAAAATTTATTCGGTGCTTCGGCAAATAGCTCACGTTTCATCTCGCCTTGCATCCTTACATAAAAGTGGCCATCTTCAAGTAACACGGATAAAATTCTGTTGGGCGCCAGCTGGAATTGTCCCGCATAAGTTTGTAACACATCTGCGGCGGGTATTGGTACCAGTTTTTTTATATTGGTATGGTACATATCTTTAAAACCATAAACCTTTGCCACGCTGTTTACTACTTCGGCAACCAGTTGCTGGCTGCCGCTGTTAAGCATAATTACCACGCCGTTGCCGCCTTGCAGGCTACCATAATAAATACTTTGAAAACCTGCCGTTGCTCCCGGATGGCTAAAATACTTTGTGCTATCCAATACATTTATAAAAGTACCAAGCCCAATTCCCATCTTATCCTGGTAGGGTGTAAGCATTAGCCTGGCACTTTGTTGTGTAAGCAACTTAGTCGATTTTCCCTCGTAAGCCAGTTGAATGCCAATAACAAATTTAGCCAGGTCGGAGGGGTTTGTCCATAAGCCGGCGGCCGCCTGTTCAACAAAAATGCGGTATTTGCCTGGGATTGGATTGCCGGTTATATTGTAGCCGGTGGCCAGCGCAGCCTGGTTGATACCGCCAGGAGGCTGGTTAAAAGTGCTGTTGCGCATGCCCAATGGTTCTAAAACAGCTTCTTTCATGTAATCGGCATATGGCTTCCCGGTAATATCCATCACCATCTGCTGCGCAATGATTATCCCACCGCCCGAATATTCGGGCCTCAAACCGGGTTCAAAAACGGACCGGATGCGGGGGCTATTGGCAGGTTTTTCGCCCTTTAATACTTGTACTGTGGTTGGCAGGGGTTTACCAGGCAGATACCCTCCAAAACCTTGCAAATTTATTCCGCCGGTATGGGTTAACAGGTTTGCCATGGTGATTTTTTTTCCTTTGGACAAACTATCGTATGGAAACTGCCAGCTTTTAAGGTAAGTATTGATATCGGTATATAAATCGAGCTTTTTATGCTCCATTAGTTTAAGTACGCCTGCCGCGTTCAATGATTTACTGATAGAGTCTGCCTGGAAAAGCGTTTGTGTAGATACAGGCGTTTTTGAACTATCATTTGAAAATCCATAACCTTTTGCCCAAACAAGATGATAGTTTTGAATAACCGCCATACTTAAACCCGGCGTTTTATAGTACGCCATCCTATCCAGTATATTCCATAACTTTTCGCCTTCTATCTGAACCGAAGGGAATAGTCCATTTTCAACTTTTGTAATGTTTTTTATCGTGTTGTCCTGCCCCCAAGTCGTGAAAGCTGTTAATAACAATAAAAATGAAACACTTCCTATCCTGACTGTCTTCATACTTATTATTTGGTTATGCTATTTAAAACATTCAAATATTAGAATTTAATTTGTAAAATTAAACAGATATCAGAATTAAATTCTGAACTAGTTTCAATGCTTGATATTTAGCTTCATCAACCCAATGTCATCTCTCTACTATTAATTGACATATCGGGAAAAGTCGATATATCTTTGTGCTATGGATCAGTTAGAGATTTTTAAGGCGCTATCAAACAAAACCCGGCTGCAAATTTTGCAATGGCTTAAAGAGCCCGAAGTCAATTTTCCCTCCCAGCAGGAATATGGGTTTACCAACGGTGTTTGCGTTGGTCAAATTCAGGCCAAGGCGGGGTTAACACAATCTACCGTATCAGAATACCTGGCACTAATGCAGCGCACCGGCCTGGTTACCGCTACCCGCGTTGGCCAATGGACTTACTACAAACGAAACGAAGAAGCCTTCACCGCCCTCAGCAAACTGATTGAATCGGAATTATAATTAAGCATTTACAAAACACAAACTATAACATGAGCACTAATAACACCTTGTTCAGGCCGTTCAGCCTGAAATCATTAAATATCAAAAACCGCATTGTAATGGCGCCCATGACGCGTTCATTCTCGCCAAACGGTGTACCTACAGCCGATGTTGCCGCCTATTACCGCAAACGCGCCGAAGGCGAAGTGGGCTTGATACTGTCCGAAGGCACGGTTATAGACCGGGTATCGTCGTCAAACGATGCCAACATTCCCCATTTTTATGGTACCGAAGCTTTGGCCGGCTGGCAAAATGTAATTAACGGTGCGCATGCAGCTGGCGGCGCCATGGGTCCGCAGATCTGGCATATGGGCATTATGGATAACCACCGCTCGGGCTGGGTGCCATCGCAGCCATTTGAGGGGCCGTCGGGTTTAAACAGACCGGGCAATACCAATGGCAACGCCATGACCGATGCTGATATTGCCGATACCATTGCCGCATTTGGCCGCGCTGCAGCCGATGCCAAAAGATTAGGCTTTGACTGTGTTGAAATTCATGGTGCCCACGGCTACCTCATCGACCAGTTTTTTTGGGATGGCACCAACCAACGCACCGACATTTATGGCGGTAAAACCCTGCCCGAACGCAGCCGTTTTGCAGTTGAAGTAATTAATGAAGTAAGGAAACAGGTTGGCGAGGATTTTGCCATCATCATTCGCCTGTCGCAATGGAAACCTGCCGACTATAACAACCTGCTTGCCAAAACCCCGCAGGAACTGGAAGCCTGGTTAAACCCGATGGCCGATGCCGGCGTGGATATTTTCCATTGCTCGCAGCGCCGTTTCTGGGAAACCGACTTTGAAGGTTCGGATTTAAACTTTGCCGGCTGGGCCAAAAAAGTAACGGGTAAAGCAACCATTACCGTTGGCTCTGTTGGTTTAGATGGCGAATTCCTGGCCGCCTTTGGTGGCGCAAGCTCAAACCCAAGCTCGTTAGATGAACTGCTGCGCCGTATGGACCGTGGCGATTTTGACCTGGTAGCCGTTGGCCGCCCGCTATTGGCCGATCCGCGCTGGGCGCAAAAAATCCGCGATAACCGCACCGAAGAGCTGAAGGGATTTAGCAAAGAAGCTTTGATGGAGCTGGTGTAAACGAAGTCATCCTAAGTGGAAAAATTTCATGAAGCGCTGAAGGGGGAATGACGTATATCGCATGGCGGCGAAGACTCACCCGGCGAGGCTGCGCCCGCCACCCTCTCTTCACCTGCGGTGTAAAGAGGGGCTTGAACGCTGAATATCAAATTATAATCAAAAAAATAAATAATAAAATTTCAAGCCCCTCTTTCCGGCGAAGCCGAAGAGAGGGTGGCGGGCGCAGCCTCGCCGGGTGAGTATTAGCCAGCGTTCAAACCTAATGTTTGTGTAACACAGAATTTTTAGAAACAAAATTTTTATCTCCCAATAAAATGATTTCAATACCTAAAACTCAATAGGCGGTTTGTTTACCTTTGTGACGATCGAACACAATAATGTCTATCGGGATAAGGCCTATCACCGGTTTCAATTGGGGTCAAGCCGATTATATAAATTTATTTTTCAAATTTGTTTATGCCTAAATACATCTCACTGCGCATTTTTATAGCTGCCTTTTTCTTTTCGTATTCCTTAACTGTTTGCGCTCAGCAAAAAACCGCACCCGATTCTATCCGGAAAAAAATGCAATGGTTTGCCGATGCAAAACTTGGCATTTTCATTCATTGGGGCATTTACTCGGTAAATGGGGTTGATGAAAGCTGGAGCTTTCATAACAAAAAAATAAGTTATAAAAGTTATATGGAGCAGCTAAAAGGTTTTACGGCTTCCCGGTATAACCCGGGGCAATGGGCCGGTTTAATTAAGCAAAGCGGGGCCCGCTACGCCGTTATTACTACCAAGCATCACGACGGCTTTGCGCTATGGCCCACAAAGCAGCATCATTTCAACGTGGTGGATAATTCGCCTGCAAAAAAAGATGTATTAAAACCTTTTTATGATGCTTTGGATAAAGAAGGGATCAAACGCGGCGCTTACTTTTCTTTGATAGATTGGAGCCATGCTGATTACCCCGGTTTTTTAAAAGACAGCAGCCGGTATAAAGTTGCCGATGAGCCTGAGCGCTGGCAACGGTTTCAGCATTTTTTTCAATCGCAAATTGACGAGGTAAATAAAGCATATAAACCCGACTTGTGGTGGTTTGATGGCGACTGGGAGCACAGCGCTGCCGAATGGCAGGCTGAAAAAGTAAGGAAACAAATTTTAACCCTTAATCCGGCGGCTATCATTAATGGCCGGCTGCAAGGTTATGGCGATTACGAAACACCCGAACAAAACTTCCCGGTTAGCCGCCCCAACTTTAATTGGTGGGAGTTATGTATGACAACCAACAACAACTGGGGCTTTCATCCCGATGATATCAATTATAAAACTCCTTTTGAAGTTATCAGCATTTTTGTAGATGCGGTTAGCAACGGCGGCAATCTTTTATTAGATATTGGCCCCAAGGCCGATGGAACCATCCCCGCCGAACAGGTAAATATTTTAAAAGAGCTTGGAGCCTGGAACAAAAAAAATGGAGAAGCCATTTTTGGAACACTGCCAGGTTTGCCCCAGGGCCATTTTTACGGCCCTACCACCCTATCAAAAGACTCAACAACCATCTATCTTTTTTTACCGGGACAAACCGCCGGAAACATTATGCTGAAAGGATTGAAAAACACCATTAAAGATGTACAGGTAGTGGGAACAACCGCTCATTTACAGCCCAAAGTTGTTGGAAAAATTTCCTGGAGCCCGGTACCCGGCCTTGTTTTCATCAACGTACCCGACAAATATAAAGACCCCTACATAACCGTTATCAAACTACAATTAGACAAGCCTGTACAATTATACCATGGGCAGGGCGGGTTGTAAACCGGCATGCAGATATTGGGAAACACATCTAAATTGGGTTAACGTAACTTAAGGCATTTCAAATATATTTTTCATAAATATTTGACAATGAGTTATTTATATTTTATCATGCTTAACACAAAACTGATTGCGCAATTTAGGCGCATCCAAATATTTGTGCCTGTTGTTAACCAATACAAGTCACTTCGGCACCCCGATCATTTAACCAGGATCAGCAATAAAAACAGGATATCGTTTGTCTTAATTCTTGATTCTTGCCTCTTGACACTCCTTCATGGCAATGCCTGCGGCCCGGGCTGTGCATTCATACGCGCACAGGGCGTTAGGCGCCGGGCCGGTATCCATTTCCATCCCTATTGCGGGGGCTGGAGGTGCTAAAACGATCTGGCATTGATATGGATTCGGAATGTCCCTTCAGGGTCTCTCGCCTGCGACAGAAAATCATTGACAGGTGGTATAGTTAATCATTTTTCTTTGCGATGTTAAGGAGAGTTCTGTCACCATCCCTCAATCCGCCTTCAAATTCCTAACCGGATTCGCGATAGCTGCTTTAATAGATTGAAAACTAATAGTAATCAACGCGATAAACATTGCCACCAGGCCCGATGACACGAATACCCATACCGGGATATTAATACGATAGGCAAAATTTTGCAGCCAGTTGTGCATCAACCACCATGATACCGGCGATGCAATGAACAGGGCAATTACAATAAGCTTTATAAAATCCTGAGATAACAGGAGAGTAATGTTACTTACCGAGGCTCCCAAAACTTTGCGTACGCTGATTTCTTTTTTGCGCTGGGCAATGTTATAAGCCGACAGGCCCAACAGGCCAAGGCACGAGATGACGATGGCCACAATGGCAAAACAGATAAACAGTTTGCCAAACCGTTCCTGGGCTATGTACTGCTGGTTGTAGGCCTCATCCGCAAAAAAGTACACCAGCGGCACATCGGGCAGGATCTTTTTCCAGGTGGTTTCCAGTTTGCTTACGGTACCACGCACATCCGGCGATGTGATATCAATGGTGATATTGGTTAAATGGCTGGAATCAACCCGTATGGTTAACGGCTGAACGGTTTCTAAGAAGGAATGATTATGAAAATCTTTGATTACTCCAACAATCTCGCCGGTGTGGTTAAGCTGTTTAAAATGTTTACCAACGGCATCTTCGGGCTTTTTGAAGCCCAGGCTTTTTAACATGGACTGGTTAATGAGCATGGCTCTCATAGAATCGAGGGCTAAGTTTTTTTGAAACCCGCGCCCGGCAATCAGGTCGATATGGTATTGTTTCAGGAATACATCGTCGATGAAATAAACGTCGGGCCGTTGCTGTTGCTTTTCGCCTTTGCTGTTCTCAATCATGGTATTAAACTGGTTGTTTGACGTGCCGGGGATAGACGGTGACAGGCTAACCAAACCAACACCCGGAATGCCCATTAACTGCTGCCTTATCCCGTCGGTATGCTGGTTAATGCTATTGCTAAACTGGTAATCAATCACCAGCTTATGATCTTTTTGAAAACCCAGCTGCTGGTTTTGCATAAAGTTAAGCTGCATATACACAATGGTAGTAGCCAGTATGAGGAATATGGAAATACAAAACTGCGCCACCACCAACGACCGGCGCAACATAAGCCCCGTACCCGACGAGCCCGTTTTCCCTTTTAAGCTGCTGATGGGTTTAAAGCCCGATAAAAACAAAGCCGGGTACGCGCCGGATAATACGCCTACCACCACAGCCAGCGCCAACAGCCATAAAACATGTTGCAGGTTATGAAAAATACCATCGGCCACAATGGTGCCGGTTAGCTGATTAAACAAGGGCAATAACAGCGATGCAAACAGCAGGGCGATGATAAATGCAATTAAACAAAGTATTACGGCATCCATAAAAAACTGCAGCATCAGCTGGTATTTTGATGCCCCAGCACTTTACGCACGCCTATCTCTTTGGCCCTTTGCAATGAGAACGCGGTAGTGAGGTTAATGAAGTTAAAGCAGGCGATAAACAACACCAACATGGCTATGATAGCAATGATATACACATTGGTAATGCTGCCGCTGGCCGATGTACCTGTACGGTGCCCGCGCGGTTTGCCATATAAATAAACTTTTTTTAATGGCTCGATAGATAGCTGGTACTTAAAATCGGTTTGATCCATATTAGCCTTTACCATGGCCGGAAATTTGGCCTGCAAAGCCGCCGGCGACGCGCCGGGCCGCAATAAAAGATAGGTGTAAAAGCCGAAGCGGGTCCAGTGATTCCAGTTTTCATCAACCAAGGTTGAGATAGAAAAAATAACATCAACCCGCAGGTGCGAATTATATGGGATATCTTTCATAATGCCGGTTACCCTGCATTTGGCTTTGCCGTTGATGAGCATGGTTTGGCCCATGGGGTCGGCGTTGCCGAAGTATTTTTTGGCGGCGGTTTCTGATAGTACCACATCGCAGGGCGCATTAAAAAGGTGTTTAACATCGCCCCGCAGCAGCGGCCAGGAAAATATTTTAAAGGCCGACGAATCGGCATAGGCTACTTCTTCCTTCACCGCGTTGTCGGGGTTGCTTTGCAGGATCATATCGTCCATAAAAACCCTGGCCATATCTCTTACCTCGGGGAAGGCCGCTTTCATTGCCGGCCCCATGGGGGTTGATGCACTTTCGTAATTGATACCTACCGGCGTTTTTACATCGGTTACCAGGCGGTAAATATTATTGGCGTTTTGATTATAGCTATCGCGGTTTAATTCAAAATGGACATATAAAAATGCAAAAAAGCAAACGCAAATGCCGGTGGCAAGGCCAATGATGTTAATGAAGGAAAAAACTTTATTTTTCCACAAGTATCTTAACGTGGTTTTGAAGTAGTTTTTGAGCATGGGCAGGTGCGTTTGGGTAGATGAAATAATACAAACCCTAAAATAGGATTATTTATTTTAACCACCTCATTGAGTATAAACGCGGCTTTGGAGTTACGACTGGCTTTGTACAGCCGCTGGGTTTTCTACGAGAAGTACCGCAGGGGCGACGGAAAAACAGCCCCTTAATCATTTAAATACTTCAAGGCTATCCGGAACAACAGTTGTATTGCAGGGTGGAAACAAAAAAACGGTTCCATCGCCGATTGTGCCGCTGTTTGACATTAGCCTGAATTTACATTCGGACCGGGACAGCCAACTTCGATGCTGTGTTGAATCTATTAAACATAGTTCAATGTCATACGCTGGCTTACCTTGGTGAACCCTGCTGTCAAGTTCTTTAATGATGATTGATTTATCATGCTGCAGAAAATAAAAACGATCTTTATCAACAGGCAAATCTGTTGTTGGTCGCTTTAAATCGTTTTCTATTTCTTCGCTAAAAACGGGTACGCTTTCGTTCCCTCTGATTACAAGAACGCTGTCCCATGTAAAACTGGTTATCGCAGCAAGGTCGAATTTGTTGTCATTCTTATTTTTTATCGCATTGACCTGCCCTTCGTCAATGGCATTGTAGAACTTTTTTTCGAAATTGTCGCAGCCTGATAATATTAAGGGGAAAAGAAGTAATACAGGCAATAAACGTTTCATTAAATGTGGTTATTTGGCGGCATAATTTACCAAATCTTCGCACTTATTGGAGTGGTTTCCCCCAACAAAATGCGAGTAGTATAATTCAGCAACGAGTTGAATATTTTTTTCTCTCCCGCGTAAGGGATAGCAGCGAATACCGGCCACGCGCCTAATGCCTGAGGCCGTATAAGCGTATAGCCCGACACCACTTCTACCAGCGGTGTTACGCCATAATCATTATCGCCCGCATAGTTCAATTAAACCCTTTCTTCACCTCCCAGGAAAAGAATAGCGCGTTTCCGCGGCTCTTTTAATAGTCGAAATCTATGGAAGACAACAGCAACAAAGGGAAAGGGGAGCGATCTGTGAGGACGCGGATCGTCGAGAACCTTTTTGCTAAATTGTTCCCCGAAAAATAAAAGTTCATCAAACCCCTCCCTGCCTTTGCCCGCATTTCCATCGCGCCGCTCCCGAGGGAGGGAATTGGGAAAAAGCGATTTTGGAAATAGGAACAATACTTAATTTACCACCTTCACCGGCACCGCAGCAGCCCAAACCGCCTTCCTGTCGTGCGTTTTAGCAAATTGCTTTTTGAAAAAATTGCCATCAGCCTTCACCTTGCCGGTAAAGGCCATTTTTCCGTTTACTATTATTTTTACTTCTTTGGTTATATCAACCATTTGTGGGCTTATTAAAACTTCAAAAGTGGTTACCCGCGAGGTGTAAATTTCAAATACGTTGTTATTGTAAGTCCCTTTTATAGCGGCGCTGGGGTTATAATCGTAATTGTTTCTGTTATACCAGGTCTTGTTGATTTTATTGTAACTGTTTACAAAATAAGATTTGTGCCACCCGGCTGTAGGTAAGGCAAGGTTCCAATTATTGATGACGAGCCAATCGCAGCTATTAAAGATATGGCTGCCGGTTTCCCAGAACACGGTATGGGGGTATGGGTTCCGCCCGGTGTTTTTTATAAATTCGAGGGCGTTGGGATAGTCCAGATCCAGGTGTTTATCAAAGTGCTGGTAACCATAGTATTCCTTATATTTAACGTTTACCTTTAACGAATCGAGCACTTTAATAATTGCCCTTGCCTGTTCAATGGGGCGTATATCGTCCTTATCAGAATGAGCAGCATGCAGCGGCCGGTTGGTAGCATTGGGCAGGTAAAGATCATTGGCAAAAATATTGGTCAACATAGAATTATAGCACAAAAAACCTGCAAAAGGCGTAGCATCATATAAATCAAGCGCGAAGACACCATCCGACCCATCAGAATGCCCCATTGCAAAAACCTTATCATCGTTGATATTTACCGATCGTTTAACTTCATTAATGATATTGAGCAGTGTTTTAAAAGTGAGATTATCCCCGGGCCTCCATTCGTTAACCACCCAGCTGAACTTTTTGGTTGCATCGCCATAAGGCATAATAATGATGTTGCCTGTTTTACACAATTTGCCAATAAAGGGATCGTCGTCGGCCTCGGTGGCCTTATGCTGTCCCATGGCATCGCTAAAATGGGATGCCCCAACAGCGCCGTGCAGCAATAAAACCAGCGGCGTTGCCACCGATGGGTCATACGTTTGGGGGATAAACAACCTGAAGGGCACCGCGCCAAAAACAGAATCGTTGATGGTAAAAATGTGCATATCCCGGTATTCCCTGAGTAAAGGAAAATGGCTGTGGCCGAGGTCGGCAGGCTTGCCGTTTTTCAACAGCTTATCTAAATCGCTTTTAGGAATGCTGTTAAAGTCGGTCACCTGGGCAAATGCCGGGGCCGTAAATAACAAAAACAGGATAGTAATAAGGCGGTAATATTTTAACACAGGTAATTTTTTAATGTGTAACCATAGGGTAACTGCGTTGGTAAAATAGTTAATATTTGATGGAATGGCAAATGGGTGGGGGGGAGTAGCGGGTACGCTCCCAATGATATGGTTGGTGATCCTGTGATCCCGAGGTACGAAGGATCTATCAGCCAGGCATCACCGATAGAAAAGTTCGCGAATAAATCCTTCGTACATACCTATGACAAGTTGTAGAATCCCAGACTTACGAAGTTTTGAAAACTTCGTAAGTCTTTGCCGATTTGTCATTTCCCCCTTCAGAGTTCCGGGATCCTACAAGACAGGTGACCCGCATGAAGTACACTTAGCATGTGGGGTGCCGAAACAAGTTCGGCACGACATTGGGGATTAAATCGTTGTCATTTCCCCTTCAGAATCCGCGGATTTTAATGCTCAAGCATGACAATCGATACGAAGATGATATTTTACCTTCCAGAATCCACGGATTTTATCACTCAAGGCAACAATTCAAGTCTTAACTCTTGATTCTTGACTCTTAATTCTATTTCCCGCCGCCCATGCCTAATTTCCTTTCGTAATCCTTAAACTGCGCATCAAATTTGGCATTGAGTTGTGGCTGCTTGTAGTTTTTGGTGAATTCTACCAAACCATTCAGCATCGACATCGAGTATTGGATATCGCGGCTCTCTAGTGTGGTATCGCCGCTTTGCAGCAATGTTAAATTATAAGCCAGGAGGTTGGTTACGTAGGCATCAACCAGGTTGGCCAGTTTGTTGGCCATTTGGGTCTCGCCCAGGCGATAGGCCGTTTCTATCAGGTAAAATTTACGAATGGCTATCTCGGTATTGGGGATAGTTTCGGGCATTACCTCGTCATATTTTTTTAATGCGTTTTTAGCCAGGTCGGGCTTTCCTTCCTTTAGCAGGTTATCGGCCAGGCTGGCGTATAGCCTTGATATCAGCGGGTAAAACATGGTGTTTGATTCATGATCAAGGTAATTGGCCGTTTTCATGTTACCCCATTTGTATTGGGTCATCATGTTGTGGTACATAGCGGGGGTGTTCATCAAATCGGCCTGGTTTGCAGCGGTATCTGCCTTTAATGGCAACAAGCGGTTGGCAAAACCCTCGCTGTACAGGTATTTACCAAGGCCCATCAGGTTATCGTCAGGCACGGTTGTGGCAAAATATATCGGCCTTTTCCAGTTATTGTGGGCCAAAATATCCATCATGGCCAAAATATCCTTGGTTACATATTTGCCATTAAATGTCCAGTCCATCTCTGGTGTTATCTGATCTTTTTTGGCGGCGGGCAGGGTTCCGGTTTTTACCACGTCGTCTGCATTAACCGTAATTTTGAAATTTTTGGTTGGTAAGTAGTTGCCCATTTCGCCATTACCATATTCGGCCATCGCTTCCTTTTCATCCGACGTAATAAAATCAAATACCTCTTTTAATTCGGTTGAGCCGGGCAGGTTTTTATCGCTTAAATAAACTACATCGCGTACACCGGCTTTAAATTTATCGTCGGGCATAGTAATAGGCAAAGGCTCCGATTGGTTCATTTTATGTTTCATGCCACGGATATACCAATCGGTACCCAGCAGGCTTAAATTTACAATACGTACATCGGGCCGTACGTTTTCAACTTCCTGTATATACCAAAGCGGATAGGTATCATTATCGGCATAAGTAAACAAAATGGCATTGGGCGCACAGGAGTTAAGGTAGTTATAAGCCATATCATGAGGCGTAAGCTTTGCCGACCGGTTATGATCGTCCCACTCCTGGCTGGCCATTAATATGGGCGCGGCCAGTAAACAAACCACGGTGGCAATAATACCGCTGGTTTTAGCATTAATTACCTTCCTTAAAAGGTCGGCTATGCCCATAACACCAAGGCCAATCCAAATGGCAAAGGCGTAAAACGACCCTGCATAGGCGTAATCACGTTCGCGTGGCTGCAGTGGGTCCTGGTTAAGGTAAAGCACAATGGCAAGGCCGGTAAAAAAGAAGAGTACCAATACCACACCGGCGTTTCGCTGGTCGCTTTTAAAGTGGAAGAATAAGCCCACCAGGCCAATAATCAGCGGTAAAAAGTACAGGCGGTTATAGCTTTTGCTTTGGGTAACCTCGGCAGGTAAGGGTTTACTAAAATTCCAGCCGCTTATCCAGTTGCCGTCTGCGCCGCTGTTGCTGGTTTGGCCATCAAGATCATTGGTGCGGCCAACAAAATTCCACAGGAAATAGCGGGTATACATCTGGTTAACCTGCCAGGTGCCAAAAAAGCCCAGGTTGGTGGCAAAGGTTGGATGTTCGCCTTCGCCCAGTTTACTCCATGCGCGGTAAAATTGTGCATGGCCTCCCTTATCGCTAAACATCCGGGGGAAAATAGTATTGCGGTCATAAACCGTTGTTAGTTTTTTGCCTGCAACCTCGTATTGTGTTTTACCGCGGCGATAAATTTTAGCGCCTTCGGTTTGCTCGGTAGGGGTAGAATCAAAAAACTGGCCGTATAACAGTGGTGTATCACCGTATTGATCGCGGTTTAAATAGCTGTTGAGTGCAAATGCATCCTGCGGATCGCTGTTATTAAGGTTAGGGTCGGCCTTGGCGCGCACTACTATCATTACAAACGAGCTGTAGCCAAACAGGATAAACAGCAGGCACACAAAAAAGCTGTTAAGTGCAAAACGTTTTTCGCGAATTTTGATCACATACTCCAGCAGGGCCAAAATCCCTATGCCTATAACTGCACCAATAATGCCGGCGCTGATACCCAGTGCCAATATGAAGCAGGCCGCAGATGCTATAATGGCAACCTGCGATTGTTTAATAGTATAATAAATGCCAAAAGCAATGGTGCCGATAAGCAAAACAAAAAATGCTATGGCGCCGCTGCCGAAGCCCATCCCGAGGGTGTTTACAAAAAACAGATCGGAGAAAGCCGCGCCTTTAACAGTAAACTGGATAACGCCCCATAATACAAAAGCTACCGATACCACACCCGCAAAAAATGCCAGCAGGGTACCCTGAACGGTGATGGCTTTTGCCTTGCGGAAATAGATTACTAATGCTATTGCAGGTATTACCAACAGGTTTAACAGGTGGATGCCTATAGAGAGGCCCATGATGTAGGCGATAAACACAATCCAGCGGTTGGCGTTGGGCTCATCGGCATGGGCATCCCATTTTAAGATGGCCCAGAATACTACTGCCGTACACAGGGATGATTGCGCGTAAACTTCAGATTCCACCGCCGAAAACCAGAAAGTATCTGACCAGGTATAGGCCAGCGCGCCTACCAGTCCCGAACCTATGATAATGATCAGGTTGGTAATATTAAGGTCTTCAGCTTTTTTAACCAGTATTTTTTTGGCAAGCGCGGTAACTGTCCAAAATAAAAACAGGATGGTTGCGCCGCTGGAAATGGCCGATGCCATATTGGCCCAATAGGCTACTTTGGTGTTATCGCCCATGGATAGCAATGTAAACACTTTACCTATCATGGTAAATAACGGAGCCCCGGGCTGGTGGGCTACCTGCATGCGGAAGATACAGGCTATAAATTCGCCGCAATCCCAAAAACTGGCCGATGGCTCAAGCGTTAAAATGTAGGTTACCGTAGCGATAATACCGGCTATCCAGCCAAAAATATTGTTGATCTTATTGTAATTCATATCAGGTACTTTCGATGCAAAAGGCTTAATTGAGCCGAAATTAGTAAAAAACTATTATGATGCCGAAACCAAAAGCCTCCTGTTGATTCTTTTTAACTGTTTTTAACTGTAAAACAGGCTTGTAAATACTTTTTTCAAATTCTGTTTTGAGAGTTAAAAAATCGTCTTATATTTGCATTCCTTTTCGGAGAATAAAACATCCAGGGAGATTGCCTGATAGTATAATGGTAGTACGACGGTTTTTGGTACCGTTTGTCTAGGTTCGAATCCTGGTCGGGCAACAAGAAATTTCGGATTTCGAATTTTTGATTTCGGATTTATTCCGTTTTAGAAAATCGAGGTCCGAATTGTATTTTAGGGGGGTATTGACGGGGCTGTTAATTTTATAATGTAGCGATAAGCAACTGAAAATTAACCAAATCCGAAATGCAACATCCGAAATTCAAAATTCAAAAAAATGCCATTACAATTTAATCCGGTTAAATTATTTGCAGGTTCGGGCTCAAAAGCACTGGCGCAAAAAATTGCTGAAGCCTATGGCCGCGAATTGGGCGATGTAGTACTTTCACGTTTTAGTGATGGCGAATTTCAACCACATTTTAATGAAACTGTAAGGGGATGCGATGTATTCCTGATACAAAGTACCCACCAGCCTACCGATAACCTGATGGAATTGCTGATGATGATTGATGCCGCCCGCCGTGCATCATCACATTATGTAAACGCCGTTATCCCGTATTTTGGTTTGGCACGTCAAGACAGGAAAGATAAACCCCGTGTAGCTATAAGCGCTAAGCTGGTAGCCAATTTACTGGTTGCTGCCGGTATTAACCGCATTATGACCATGGATTTGCACGCAGCGCAGATACAGGGATTTTTTGATGTTCCGGTTGATCACCTGGATGCTTCTATTATTTTTGTGCCTTACATCAAAAGCCTTGGCCTTGGTAATTTAACCATTGCATCGCCGGATATGGGCGGCTCATACAGGGCGCGCAGTTTTGCCAAGTTTTTTAATGCCGAGGTTGTAATTTGCGACAAACGCCGTAAACGCGCCAACGAAATTGAATCAATGACCTTGATTGGCGACGTAACCGACCAGGACATTGTATTGATTGATGATATTTGCGATACCGCCGGTACACTGGCCAAAGCAGCCGGTTTAATTATGGAACGCGGTGCACGCAGCGTACGCGCGGTTTGTACACATCCTGTATTATCTGGTAAAGCTTACGAAACCATCGAAAACTCGGTATTAACCGAACTGATAGTTACCGATACTATACCATTGAAATACGAAAGCCCCAAAATAAAAGTACTATCAACTGCTGAATTGTTTGCAAAAGCCATAAGCAATGTAAATGAACACGGCTCGATAAGCCAGCTGTTTAGGGTAGATTGATAGCCTCACCTAAATCCTCTCCAAAGGAGAGGACTTGGAATAAATGAGGTTTAGCAACTTGAATAAAAATATCCTTATTAAGCCCTCTCCTTTGGAGAGGGTTGGGTGAGGCTTAACAATAAATAATAAAATAAAAAACAAATGAAATCAATTGCTATTAGCGGTTCTCTAAGAGAGAACGTAGGGAAAAGAGACGCTAAAGAGCTGCGTTATGAGGGCTTAGTGCCTGCAGTTCTTTACGGTGGGCCAACCCAAACCCACTTTTCAGTGTCCGCAGCTGATTTGAGAGCCGTAGTTTACACTCCGGTTGTTCATTTCATCGATCTTGACGTTGCTGGTGTTAAATCACAGGCTATTATTAAAGATTTGCAGTTTCACCCTTTAACTGAACAAATTATCCACGTAGACTTTTTGTTGCTTGACGAGAAAAAGCCTATCACTATCGAAATCCCTGTTAAATTAACCGGAACTTCGCCAGGTGTTAAAGTGGGTGGTAAATTAGTTCAAAAACTAAGGAAACTGCGCATCAAGGCATTGCCTAAAGATCATTTAGATGCTATTGAAGTAAGCATTGCAGCTTTGGAAGTTGGTAAATCAGTAAAAGTGGCCGAAATTAAATTGCCAAACTTAACTATTACCAATGCACAGGAAGATACTATCGTATCTGTAACCACTTCACGTGCATTACGCCAGGCTGAGCAGGAAGCTGCTTCAGGTAAAAAATAATTTTTTTATCTCTTGGTAAAAAGAAACGCGATTGGGCTTTGCCTGGTCGCGTTTCTTTTTAGTATGGATTTTAAACGAATGTCCTGTCGTTCTTAAATTGACTGTTTTAGTCGAATGTAAGTTCTAAATAAGAAACAGCAAAACATGACTTGAGACTTCCGACTAAAGACTGTTGACTTAACATCGGCTGTTTGAATTTTGTAATATTTGGTTTGATACTTATAACCGTATGGTTAACTGTTGTATTACATTTGTAGTAACAAAAACATATTACCTATGGAATACAGAAATTTAGGAAGCACCGGCGAAAAGCTATCTGCCATTGGCTTAGGCTGTATGGGCATGAGTTTCGCTTACGGCCCTACAGACAATGAAGAATCATTAGCCACGCTTAACCTGGCGCTCGATCTGGGCATCAACTTTTGGGATACTGCCGATATGTACGCCAACGGCAAAAACGAAGAGCTGATAGCGAAAGTACTGAAACAAAACCGCGACAAAGTATTTATCGCCACCAAGTTTGGTTTCAGGGTGAGGGATGTAAACGCCCCTTATGTGGGCAGCGGCAGCGCCAATGTATATTTTGATGCCTCGCCCGCTTATATGAAAACTGCGGTTGAGCAAAGCCTCAAACGGTTAAATATCGATACCATCGATTTATACTACGCGCATCGCATCGACCCCAATGTACCTGTGGAAGAAATGGTAGGGGCGATGGCCGAATTGGTTAAGGAAGGAAAAGTACGCTATCTTGGTTTATCAGAAGCATCTGCAGCAAGTATCCGGAAGGCACATGCGGTTCACCCGATTGCTGCATTGCAAAGCGAATACTCCTTGCTCACCCGCGATGTAGAGAATGAAATACTACCGGTATTGCGCGAACTGAACATATCGCTGGTGCCTTATAGCCCGCTTGCCCGTGGTTTGGTTACCAATACAATAAGTAAGGACGGCCTGGCCGATGGCGATTTCCGTAAAACACTGCCCCGTTTTAACGAAGAAAACTGGGATAATAACCAAAAGCTGGCTGAGGCATTTGCCGGCCTGGCACAGCAAAAAAATGCTACGCCCGCACAGTTAGCTTTGGCCTGGGTACTGGCACAGGGGGGTGATATTATACCCATCCCCGGCACCAAAAAACGCAAATACCTGCAGGAAAACGCCGGTGCGGTTGATGTGAAATTATCAGCTGCCGATTTACAGGAAATAACCGGCCTGTTAAAAAAGTATCCCGATACCGGCCAGCGTTACGGCGAGGCATCATTAAAGATGACCAATCTGTAATTTTATTTAACCGTGTTTTATTCTTATCGAGATATCAGACCATGAAGGATCATCACTATAAAACCGCCATTACCTGGACGGGCAACACCGGCGCCGGAACTAAAGATTATAGGTCATATGAACGTGCTCATACCATTAGCGTAAATGGTAAGCAGGACATTCCGGGCTCGTCTGACCCGGCTTTCAGGGGTGATAAATCCCGCTATAACCCCGAAGATCTGTTGCTTTCGTCAGTAGCAGCCTGCCACATGTTATGGTACCTGCATCTATGTTCGGCGGCGGGCGTGGTGGTGACCGCGTATGAAGATAGGGCAGAAGGTACTATGGTTGAAACCAGCGATGGCGGCGGCTATTTTACCGAAGTAATATTAAAGCCGGTGATCACTCTCAAAGAAGCTGCCATGCAGACGAAAGCCGATGAACTGCACCACGAGGCTAACAAATTGTGCTTTATAGCCAACTCCGTAAAATTTCCGGTTTTGCACAAGGCGGAGTACAGGACGGAGGAATAAAACCGAGGGGTTGCAAGAGCATGAGCCGATTAAATAGTTAATCGGCTCATGACTTATAGTTGGCAGCTTGCAAAATTGCTTGAGTTTGATTGTTATGACGCATAATTGCGTCTTCCGCGTGCAAATCACAAATCCTGAATGTCCTGTGGGTGACCGCATACTGGGGATTAGTTTCTTCACAAAGAAGCAGCGTTTCCAATTACACGTACATTATTCACCATATAAATTTAGTAAAGCGTACGGGATTCGAACCCGTGATGACTACATTGAAAGTGTAGCGACTTAACCAGCTTGTCCAACGCTTCATTTTTTGCCAAATGAAAGGCTTTAATACTTAGTAAAGCGTACGGGATTCGAACCCGTGATGGCTACATTGAAAGTGTAGCGACTTAACCAGCTTGTCCAACGCTTCATTTTTTGCCAAATGAAAGGCTTTAATACTTAGTAAAGCGTACGGGATTCGAACCCGTGATGGCTACATTGAAAGTGTAGCGACTTAACCAACTTGTCCAACGCTTCATTTTTGCCAAATGAAAGGCTTTAATACTTTGTAAAGCGTACGGGATTCGAAGGATCAAGCCGTATTTCTGGGGGAAGATCAGTTTAAGCATATATTTTAGCGAGCCTGAAGAGGAAAAAGGTAGTATCTCTAACACCTCTTGAAGTAGCCCTGAATGCTTTGATCTTGGCGTTGAATGATTCTGCTGAGGCATTGGTACTTCTGTTGTTAAAGAAGTTCAGGATCGATTCATAATGCGTTTGTACAGACCTTGCCACCGTTTTAAAAGCATCTATTCCCGACTCTTCCACATCGTTATA
>NZ_JBFUCY010000040.1:0-67576 GCF_056404995.1 Mucilaginibacter sp. P2_A5 | reverse complement strand
TAGGTTCGCTGCCAAATATTTTTTTAAAGGCGAAATCAACTAAAGGGTCAATGTATTTCCCGGTAACAGGAGGGTTATTGTTGGGCATAGCCAAATATAAAGGTTTATTCGTTATTCGCCACCACCACGAAGATAGCCCAGGCCGGCATAAAACGTCAAAGGTATGTAAACGGACAGTTGTGTTTGTTTTTCATCGCCCTTTTTCTCAAAGGGAGGAACGGCACATTTAATAGTAAATGGGCCGTTCCTACGGAACTTCAAATAGGTATGGTTGCGTTGTCCACGGGTTGAAACCCGTGGCTAATAAATGCCCCGTCCGCTATGCGGACTTTGATAAAGGGGCAAAATACATACGGCAAGGCGACAAATTGACTGTGTTGTTTGACTTAGAGATGGAAACTTTCGGCTCAATTCTGAATGAATTGTATTATCGGCCGTCTGTCCTCAATTCATCAAGTTTTCCCCAAGGGCGTAGCCCTGACACATTTTGTAGCAACGGGTTTCAACCCGTTGAACAATATAAATAATGGCAATTGAGTGCCATCGGCACGGTTCATTTTAATCGCCCGTCATCATAACGATAAGGAAACCGATGGTAAATCATCCACCCAAACCCTAAGTTTTTAAAGCATTTTTTATTATTTCCAGGATCCGTTCATTTTTCACAATCCACATGCCTAACCGCTCTTCGGTAATGCCCTCTTTTAGTTTATAAGTGTTTACCGGGTTGGTATCTTCAAAAACAGTTTCCATATACCTGAAATCAATATTTTCGATGGACGATAATTCATGGGCAACCTCCACAATATGTGTAGAAACTAAAAAGAAACAGGTTTTTACCTCTGCAAAGGCAGCAATTATAGCCAGGGAAGCATCATAGGCATCCTTAACATTTGTCCCCCTGAACAGTTCGTCAAAAATGACGAAAATGCCCCTTGACTGATTTAATTTTTCGGCCACCTGCTTTACCCGCAAAACTTCTTTATAAAAGTGGCTGTGTCCCTGTTCAATATCGTCGGCCAGGTTTATGGTTGTAATCAGACCCTTAAAAGTGGAGGTGACCATATGTTTCGCAGGCACGGGAAAGCCTATTTGGGATAAATAGATAGCAGTTCCAATTGATTTAAGCAGCGATGATTTGCCCGCCATATTGGTTCCGGTAATAAAGCAAACGTTCCTGTCGGCGCTGAATGCTATGTCGTTACTTTTAGGATTGGCAATAAACGGGTGGAATAATCCTTGGATAGTTAACCGCCTTGCATTATTTTCATTAATCATCGGCAACGTGAAACCAAGTCTTTTACCGCTTAAACCAACGGATTGATAAACATCTAACTGATAGGCAACATTCAACAAAGCCTTCATTTTCTCGTACGCGACCTGCCTGAAAAGGTGGTCGGCCTTTGCCATATCCGCAGCGCTGCGATTAGGTTTCTTTATCAATTGTTTGAGCCATAAAAGTTCTTCGGGCCGGAAAGTATTTAAAATAATGGAGCGGAATTCCTGTATTTTCTTAGGCAGATAGCCCTGTAGCGCGTCAGCGTAATTTATTAAGCTCTCAAGTATCGATAGCGTACTTTCTATTCCAGTTTGAATTACATAGTAATCATTGTTGTTATTGAATGTATGTATGATTTTTTCTAAGAATCCTGTTATAACTGAAAATGGTTTAGCATGGTAATGCTTTTTAAGATAAAACTCTACAAAATCGTAATCGTTTCTATTCAGTTCGATGGTAATATTGTGTTCCGCTATGTATAAAAACACTTCTACTCTTTCTCTTATCTGAACAGGATCGGTAAGCGGCTTGTTGAACATATCATGCAGCGCTTCGCTGCCGCCAATTGTATTGGTGTGGCTGAAAAGGTTATATATAGATTGGCGGGAAGTGTTATTTTGAAATATTGCCAGATCATTGAGCGTTTGCCTGTCTATATCGAAATTCATAAGGGTGCCGGTAAGAAACATCAACGCTCAAAATAAGATTGTAGTTTTCCGTGCCTGTATTATTTAAATGAGTGGAAATTGCAATTCGGTCCAAAATTTTGTTTATCATAAAATTTATCAAAGCGACATCACTTTCCAAATCCCTCATTAAAATTCATTAGCTTTGATATAACCGTTTATAAAATCAGCCAAACATGAAGATAATAGTAATACCCACGTTACTTGCCATCTTAGTTTTTGTTTTTTTGACCGTGTTTTACTCCAAAAATAACGCTCCTGTTGATGGTGTAACATCAATGGGCTTCCCTTGGCTTGCTTATTGGAAGCTTGGTGGCAAAACGGCCGGCCATCAGCGCCATGAATATTTTTCTGCACTCTTTTTGATAATAAATTTAGGCGTAGCCTTACTCACCATAGCAACCTGCAACGTGATGTTTCATTTGCTATACCTCCGAAAGACCTTTCTAACCACCAATAAAACCAAAAATCCATGAAATTAGTATCCTACAAAACCGAAGACCGGGAGCATTTGGGCGTTTTTGTAAACGGCCATATTTATAACCTCAACTCCTGCGATAAGCTGATACCCGATAATATGAATGAGTTTTTGTGGGGCGGCGATGAACTGATGGATCATGCACGCAGGGTACACGCCGCAATCAGCAGCGGTAGCATGGAAGCTAAAGAAGAATTGTTTTTTGAGTTGATGGCCCCGGTGCCTCACCCATCATCATGCCGGGACGCCTACGCCTTCAGGCAGCATGTAGAAACTGCCCGTCGTAACCGTGGAGTTGCCATGATCCCCGAATTTGACCAGTACCCTGTATTTTATTTTACCAACCACAACGCCATACAAGGCGCCGGCGAAATTGAATGCATGCCCGATCATTTTGATAAGCTTGATTTTGAACTGGAAGTAGCCGTTGTGCTTAATAAAAAAGGCCGCAACATCAGGGCGGCAGATGCGGATAGTTTTATTGCCGGGTTTATGATCATGAACGATATGAGCGCCCGCACCCTGCAAATGGAAGAGATGTTGCTAAACCTTGGGCCTGCGAAAGGAAAGGATTTTTCGACCGTAATTGGCCCCTGGCTGGTGACGCCCGATGAACTGGAAAAATATAAGGTACCGGCAAAACCCGGGCATACTGGTAATGCTTATAACCTGGAAATGAAATGCGTGGTAAATGGTAAACAGGTATCTGCCGGTAATATGGCCGATATGGAATGGACCTTTGCCGAAATTATTGAACGTTGTGCCTATGGATGTGATGTGTTGCCCGGCGATGTAATAGGATCCGGAACGGTTGGCACAGGCTGTTTCCTGGAGCTTAACGGAACGGGGGTGTCAAATGATCCATCGTATCAACCCCAATGGCTAAAAGATGGCGACCTGGTAGAAATGGAAGTTACCGGCCTGGGGATGCTTGGTAATATAATTACAAAGGCAAAGGACGATTTTTCGATATTAAGCCTGAAGAAGAAATAGATCTAAGTCTAAAGTTCGAAGTCTTAAGTTTTAAGTCACAATCAAATCAGACTTAGAATTTAAGACTTCGGACTTTAGACTATTTAAAAGCTTTTAAAGCATCTTTCAAGTCCTTAACTTCTTCCGAGTCGTTTTTTGAGCTTGCAAAAATATCCTGCGAAGAATCGTCGTTTCCATAATAATTTTCGTCGGCATTGTTGTCGATATTCAGGCCCGAACCATTTAGGCTGATGCCCGCAAAAAGACCACGGCTGCGCGAATAAGAATAAATTTCGGCCTCCAGTTTGTAATCGGTAGTTGCCGATTTGTTGCGGTTAACCGGTCCTGCTGCGGCCGATATGTCGCCACCAATGGTGAAATTGCTTTTTTTGATATCGGTTAACACGCTTTTATGACGGAACACCAGGATCAGATCAACAGATTGTACACCTATCTGGAAACCAACACTGCCACCTGTAAGGGTAACAAAAACCGGGTCGCTCCATTTACCATCGGCAAGCTTCACCATAGCTACGCCCTTACCGCGTTTACCGCCAATACCCAGGCCTGCGTTGATAAGTTTTGGGATAATTACTATACCTTCATATTTTTTCATCAGCTCGCTCGGGATGCTTTCTTTCATCTCGGCAAAATTCTTCAGCACATTGGCCGAATTTTGGATCCGCTCTGTTTCCTTATCATCAGCTTTGGCCGATATCAGCACAAAAAACAGGCTTAATATTAACGGGAATTTTAACAGTTTTAACGTTTTCATGGGGTGTGTAAATTAAATGCAATGTTAGCAATTAACGTAAGCAACTCATAAAACGTGCAGTTGTTTGTGTTATTTATTAACCTTTGTATGACCTAACACTTAAAATGAGGCCGATAAGCTGTAAAACATAAACTAATGGTGATGAGTTTAAATAACTCACCGCCATTAGTTTATTAAGTTGTTGCTTAATTTACGGGCTGGCAAAGGCAAGTAGCCATTTGCCCTGAATTGCCCTTCTTAAAATGCCTTCAAAGTGGCCTTTAACCCATTAACCGACTCTTTTTTACTGACAGACATGGCGAAGATATCCTTTGAAGAATCGTCATTACCATAAAAGCTGGCATTAGCCTTTTTGTCGATACCCAGGTTTGAACCGTTTATAGTGATACCTGCGAATAAACCACGGCTGCGCGAGTAGGAGTATACCTCGGCCTCCAGCTTGTAATCGGTGCTGGCTGTCGAGCTTCGGCCAACCGGGCCGGCTGCTGCAGAGATATCACCGCCAATGGTAAAATCTCCGTTTTTAACTTTGGTTAATACACCCTTATGGCGGAACACCAAAACCAGGTCGACTGATTGTACGCCAACCTGCAAGCCAAAGCTGCCACCGGTTAAGGTTACAAATACCGGGTTGCTCCATTTGCCGTCAGGCAGCTTAACCATAGCCACGCCTTTGCCGCGTTTGCCACCAATGCCTAAACCGGCATTAATTAGTTTGGGTATAATTACAATGCCCTCGTATTGTTGAAGCAATTGGCGCGGGATGCTTTCTTTCATCTTGCTAAAATCCTTCAATACATTTGTGGCGCTGTGTACACGTTCGTTTTCCTTGTCGCCGGCTTTGGCCGATACCAATACAAAAAAGAGGCTAAGCATCAATGGGATAGCCAAAAATTTTATCGTTTTCATGGGGTATGATATTTAATGTAATAGTTGATGTATAATAAACCCATAAACCCCATCGGTTGTTTTTAAATTAAATTATTTAACTGTATTGTTATCTTCGTTCAATTTTGCAGATAAAACAGCAGGCCTGGGCGTTGCGCGCATGCAGGTATTCGATGTTGGGATGTTGGTCAAATAACTCGTTTATTAATTCATCCGCGTCAGCATCGCCAACCAAACGGGTTACAGCCATCATCTGATCTTTATTGTACCCGATAAGTGATAGCGGGAAGCTTTGTTTATTGGCCTTAATCTCGGGCGGGAAGCGGAATATATCGCTGTATTCTTCTACATCGGCGGCGTGTATAAATATTGGCCCGGGTTGATTGTAGGCATTCTCAACCTCAAAAGGCGAGTGTTTAAATAATAGCCTTTTATCTACCCCTTTGTTAAACGGTTTTAAGGAGACGCGACAGGGGCCCAGGCCGGTTGCCAGTTGTTCAACAACGGGGTTGCCAAAATCATCGGTCATGGTTGTTTTTATTTTTTGGACGAAGGCTTTGGATAGTGGGACGATTTTAAAATTGTTCATGATATTGTTTTTTATTTAGATCAAAGGTGGGGCAAGGGGCAATGAGTTAAAACCCGGAACTTGCGGAAACGTGTTTTTATCGGGGTTGAATAATTTGCGATATTTCTTGTGTTTTAGTGACCAGAAATTGCATAAAATGTGAGGTTTTTTGCATGAAATTTGCGATATTTCGACGCATTTATGAGTACATTTCTGAAAAGTCGCGGGAATCCATAAATCATCGATTATCTTTGCCCCCGATGACGATGCCCGGTAAACAACAGGTTTTTTCGATAAATAGTAAAGAGCAGTTTGAGCAAACAGCCTTGGCGGTTTTTAGATACCAGGCCGAAAATTGCGCCATATACAGGCAGTTTCTCGACGGTCTGAAAATCGATTTAGAGCGGGTTGATACGGTTGAAAAAATACCCTTTTTACCCATTGAGTTTTTTAAATCGCATTGTATTCTTAGCTCAAATGACCCAATTGAGGTCACTTTTACCAGTTCGGGCACTACGGGTATGGTTACCAGCAGCCATCATGTAACCAATAAAACCTGGTACGAAGATAGCTTCAGGAATGCCTTCAGGTTGTTTTATGGTGATATTAAGGACTATACGGTATTGGCGCTATTGCCTTCCTACCTGGAGCGTGAAGGCTCATCGCTTGTTTATATGGTTGATGACTTGATAAAACAATCTGATAACCCGGATAGCGGTTTCTTTTTGTATAACCACCAAGAGCTTTACCAACAACTTATAAAACAGCAGGAAGCTCAAAAGCCTACTTTGTTAATAGGGGTTACCTTTGGGTTGCTTGACTTTATTGAGCAGTACAATATTGATTTCCCTGAATTGATTGTAATGGAAACCGGTGGTATGAAAGGCCGCCGCAAGGAAATGATCCGCGAGGAATTGCACCAGGTTTTGTGCAAAGGTTTCGGGGTGAGCACTATACATTCCGAATACGGCATGACGGAATTACTATCACAAGCTTACTCCAAAGGCTATGGCATTTTTGATTGCCCGCCCTGGATGCAAATCATCATCCGCGATACTAACGATCCTATCACGACGTTAAGCAATGGAAAAACAGGTGGAATTAATGTGATCGACCTGGCTAATATCAATTCCTGCTCGTTCATAGCCACACAGGACCTGGGTAAAACCTACGCAAATGGCTCGTTTGAGGTGTTGGGCCGGTTTGATCAAAGCGATATTCGGGGATGTAATTTGCTGATTGCTTAAAACTTATAGCCAACTTAAGTATTATTGTTATTTTTGCACGCATCATAAATGCTGAAAACATGATTGAGAAATTTTTAAACGAGGAACAAGATCCAAAAACGGTTGAGAAAGTTTACTTCCGCCTGGTCGACCTGCTTTCTTCTGGTGAAGAGATCATTTATATAGCGGTTCAGAAAAAGCCATTGGTGAATTTATTTCCGGATTGCATTGCCATAACCAACAAGCGTATCTTATTTTTTACCCCGGCCAACCTGGGCCTGTCCATCAAATTTGTTGATTTTGTATGGAAGGATATTGTTGATGTATATACAAAGGAAGAAATTATTGGCGCTATATTCAGCGTGAAAACCACCAACGGAGCCGAAATGGCGGTCGATTATCTACCTAAAGTACAAGGCCGTAAGTTATATCAATACGCCCAGGAACGTAAAGAGGTTGAACGCGAAGCCCGCCGCCAACGCGACCTGGAACAAAAACGTGCCGAATCTGGCGCTGTTCAGTTTGATAACGCGGCTCGTACAACACCCGCGCAACAGGTGTTTGCTGCTCAGGCGCCGGTAGCCGCGTCACAAATACCAACGCCGACACCGATGGCTCCTCCCGTTCCCACTCCGGCTCCTGAGCCGGTTGCGCAACAAGCTGCAGCCCCAAAACCGGATGAGCTTACCGAAAAGTTAAAAAGACTTAAAATGCTTTTTGATAACGGCCTGATATCGCAGGAAGAGTACAATGCCAAGAAGCTTGATTTGTTAAGTGATTTTTAATATTAAGTCATTACGTCATTTAAAAAAAGCGATGGGAAAAACCATCGCTTTTTTTGTCATTGGGGCATTGTATCAATAATTCAAATGACCCAATGACGCGGAGCAAATGAGTCAATGACGGCGTAGCCAACTCTAATTCAAAAGTCGTTCATCAAAGCTAAATGTTTCTGTGTTTGTTAGTTTTACCACTGATGCAGCCGGATGTAAGGGATTGATCAGGTAGTTGTATTCGGCAGGTACAATGGATGAAGGAACTTTCATTACCAGGTGTTCTCGTTTTTTTAAAAACTCATCCCCCAATTGACGTAATGCCACCGGGGCAGGTATATCCCGCCAGTTTGGGGGTAATAATGCCGGGTTTAGGGCATAGATGTTATCTTCGGGGACCTCGATTTCTACAAGGCAAAAATTGTCAGGTACTAATAGGGGAGGCAAATGGACTAATACTTCAAGCACGGCCAGTGCCCGTGATGAAGCGGTGTAAAGCATCGATTTACCTTCGCTGTTCCAGCGGCCTCCATATAAACGGGCTCCGGTACCGCTTAAATCGCCGGCATAATTGCAGTTACTAATACGATACAATATCATCAGGCAAAAATACCGTGTTCAATACGCCCCAACTCTTTAAAAACCATATCAAAGCCTGCAGAGGTATCCAGGATAGTAACCGGGGCTTCGCCTTTAAAGATAAGCGATGGGGTTTTTATCCATGTTTTGAATTTCTCCATCGATCCAAAAACCTCCTGGCCACGGGTATACAGGCGGGCAAGCTCAACAGCTTTCTCGGCGTATTCAGTTTTAATAATGGCATCGTCTTCATAGCGCTGTAAAGTACGCTCACTGATGTGTAAGATAATAGCTAACTCCTGTAGGTTTAAAGATATTTTTTTTGCCAGCGTAAGCAATGCGCTTTTAGGGAAGCCCTTGCGAGCCAGGTTAATAATATCGAAATCGGAGTTGAGGGTTAAGGATTTTGCGCCCCCAAGCAGATTATAAAACGAAGGCATAGTACCCATGCTGCCATAAGCAACCATAGGCTCATTGAGCACATTTTGCGATTCTTTTTTTGTTTTATATGACATATGTACAAATATAATTACCATTTGTCGTATTTGCAAATATTGTCAAACAAAAAAGCGATGAAGTTTTATGTTCATCGCTTTTTTAAATTTAACGGAAAGACTTGCGAAGTTTCAAAAACTTCGCAAATCTGATCATGTGTTTATTTTGCCACTATCAAAAAGTAATTCTTTTTTCCTTTTTGCGCCACTATAAATTTTCCGTTTATCAGAGCATCTGTATTATAAACGTCATCGGCTGTAGTAATCTTTAATTTATTGATAGATGCACCTCCGCCGATAATAGTTTTCTTAGCCTCACCTTTTGACGGGAAGATCGTGGTTTTAACAGCTAACAGATCAGCAACATTAATACCTTCTTGTAACTCTGCTAATGAGATAGTAAAGTTGGGCACTCCTTCAAAAATTCCGAAAACTTCAGAATCGCTTAATTCAGCAAAAAAATCGAGTCCTATTTTACCAAATAAGAAATCAGAAGATTTAATCGCTTTCTCATACCCGGCCTCTCCGTGTACCCTAATGGTAATATCTTTCGCCAAAGCTTTTTGCAAAACGCGGGCACCCGGATCAATATCATGTTCTGCTTCCCAAGCTTCTATAACCTCACGGTTATATAATGTAAATATCCGAATATATGCTTTAGCATCAACATCGCTCGTCTTTAACCAAAACTGGTAAAACTGGTATGGCGATGTACGGTCTGGATCAAGCCAAACGGCGCCGCTTTCGGTTTTGCCAAATTTGGTACCATCTGCTTTTTTTATTAATTGGGTAGTAAGCGCAAAAGCTTCGCCTGCATCTTTCCTGCGAATCAACTCGGTGCCGGTAACAATATTACCCCATTGGTCGCTGCCTCCCATTTGTATGGTGCAGTTATGGTGTTTCCACAGGTAATAAAAATCGTATCCCTGAACCAGCTGATAAGTAAACTCGGTGAACGACATGCCGGTATCACCTTCTAATCGTTTCTTAACCGAATCTTTGGCCATCATGTAGTTTACAGTAATGTGCTTTCCAACGTCGCGGATAAAATCAAGGAAAGTGAAATTTTTAAACCAATCGTAATTGTTCACCATTTCGGCACTGTTCATACCGCTGTCAAAATCCAGAAAACGGGTAAGTTGCGCCTTTACAGCCTCCAGGTTATGTTGCAAAACATCTTCAGATAATAAATTGCGTTCCTGCGATTTGCCCGAAGGGTCGCCCACCATGCCGGTAGCACCGCCAACTAACGCGAATGGTTTGTGGCCCGCGCGCTGAAAGTGGATCAAGGTCATGATCTGTGTAAGGTGGCCTACGTGCAGCGAATCTGCAGTTGGGTCAAATCCTATATATCCCGAAGCCATGCCTTTATTAAGCATTTCTTCGGTGCCGGGCATAATGGTATGCAGCATACCGCGCCAGGTTAGTTCTTCAACAAAATTCATATTAAGTGTTGTTTCAAAGGTTGCAAAGATATAAAGCTAAAGCACAAAGTTACCAAAATGTAACTTTGGGAAACTTTTTGTCAACCGTTAACTACACGTAAAATCTATTTCAAATAATTACTTATTCTTTGTATCTTGAGCAAAACGGGGTATTTTGCAGCTCAAGGCTTATGAATTTTTTATCGCATTATTATTTCGACAGGGATACCAGCAACTGTTACCACGTATTGGGAACGGTACTGCCCGACCTGTTGAAAAATGCCGATAAACACATTATCCTGCACCCCGAAAAGCTACAACACCCTGATAACGATGTTAATTCTATTATAGTCGGCTGGAATAAGCACCTGGCTGTCGACAGGTATTTTCACTCTTCTGATTTTTTTACCACACACTCGCACGAGTTAAAAAAACTCCTGCGCCCTGCTATCGAAGGCTCACCAGTTAAGCCATTTTTTTTAGGTCATATCGCATTGGAGCTTATTATAGATAATTTGCTATTAACCACGGGCAAAGTAAAGGTTGATGAGTTTTATGACCACCTATCCGGCTGTAAAACAGAAACTATAAACGAGTTTTTAACCTTTTCGGGTCTGAAAAACACCGAAGTGTTTTTTAAATTTTACGAAAAATTTAAGGCGAGCAAATACCTGCATACCTATGCAGAAACCCACCAGATAGCCTATGCGCTTAAGCGTATTTGTATGCGGATATGGAAAGATCCTTTTACGCCACAGCAGGAGGCGGCGATGAATGATGTTTTAGATATATATCGCAATTACCTGGAAGATAGTTTTATGTCGATTTTTACCGGGATAGGGGCTAAATTATAGCGTATCTAACAGGTTGATGTAATGCGTTTTCAATTCAAAAGGTGCCGTTACTTTAATCGCCTGCTCAAAAAATGATTCCATCGGCTCAAAAAGGCTTAAATATCAGCAATTAACATTAAATAATTCTTTTTTTAATAAAATTATGTCCTTACCTTTGCAGTCCCAATTAACAAATTGGGAAAAGGAGATAAATTATTTAATGGCAAAAAAACAAGAAGCAGAAAAAGAATTAAAAGCGAAAGAAGCTGAACTGGGTACAGTTACCGCATCTGGCGAAAAAGAAACTATTGAATCAGAAGCTGATTCAATCTCGATCGAAGAGATCAAATCTAAAATTGCAGCTACACCGAGCGAAGATTTCGACTGGGATGCAGATGACAAAAAATTTGGTAACTACAGCGATAGCGACCGTGAAAAATTCGAAAAATTGTATGATGGAACTTTCAGCTCTATCACCAAAGGCGAAATTATCACCGGTACTGTTGTTAATGTTAACAACAAAGATGTAGTTCTGAATGTAGGATTTAAATCAGACGGTTTAGTTTCAGTATCAGAATTCCGTGATACACCTGATCTGAAGATCGGTGATACAGTTGATGTATTTGTAGAGTCGCAGGAAGATGCTAACGGTCAGTTAGTACTTTCACGTAAACGTGCAAAAACTCAAAAATCATGGGAGCGCATTAATTCAGCACTTGATAATGATGAAATCATCACTGGTTTTGTGAAGAGCAGAACTAAAGGTGGTTTAATTGTTGATATCATGGGCGTTGAAGCCTTCTTACCAGGTTCACAAATCGATATTAAACCTATCAGGGATTACGATGTGTACGTTGGTAAAACAATGGAATTCAAAGTTGTTAAAATCAACCACGAG
Source organism: Mucilaginibacter sp. P2_A5 (assembly GCF_056404995.1). Lineage (NCBI taxonomy): Bacteria > Pseudomonadati > Bacteroidota > Sphingobacteriia > Sphingobacteriales > Sphingobacteriaceae > Mucilaginibacter > Mucilaginibacter sp. P2_A5. The sequence goes on along the minus strand of NZ_JBFUCY010000040.1, from coordinate 55,703 downwards.
TTTAAAAACGTAGTGGTATCGCACAAAGTGCTGATTGAAGACGATTTGGAAAACCAAAAAACAGAAATCGTTGCCCGCCTTGAAAAAGGTCAGGTATTGGAAGGTACTGTTAAAAACATTACAGACTTTGGTGTATTTATTGACCTTGGTGGTGTTGATGGTTTATTACACATTACTGATATTTCATGGGGCCGTATTGAGCATCCACGCGAAATTCTTGCATTGGATCAAAAAATCAACGTTGTTGTGCTTGATTTTGATGACGAGAAAAAACGTATCGCTCTGGGCTTAAAACAATTAACTCCACACCCTTGGCAGTCGCTTGACGAGAACATCGTTGTAGGCTCGAAAGTAAAAGGACGTATTGTTACTGTTGCTGATTACGGTGCATTCCTTGAAATCATCCCTGGTGTTGAAGGTTTGATCCACGTATCAGAAATGTCATGGTCACAAAACCTGCGCAATCCTCAGGAATTCCTTAAAGTAAGCGATGAGATTGAAGCACAAGTGTTAACACTTGACCGCGACGAACGCAAAATGAGCTTAGGTGTTAAACAATTAACTCCTGATCCATGGCAAAACGCTGGCGAGAAATACGCTATCGGCACAACTCACGTTGCTACAGTTAAAAACATGACCAACTTTGGTGTGTTTGTTGAACTGGAAGACGGAATTGACGGCTTAATCCACATCAGCGACTTATCATGGTCTAAAAAAGTTAACCACCCTAATGAATTCACTAAAGTTGGTGAAAAATTAAACGTGGTTGTTTTAGAGCTTGATATCGATAACCGTAAATTAAGCTTAGGCCACAAACAGCTTGAAGAAAACCCTTGGGATACTTTTGAAACCATCTTCACTATTGATTCAATACATGAAGGTACTGTGTTAAAAGTAACTGACAAAGGTGCTATTGTAGCTTTACCTTACGGTGTTGAAGGCTTTGCGCCAACTAAACACCTGGTTAAAGAAGACGGCAAAAGCGTTAAAGCTGAAGAGGCTGCTGAATTCAAGATCATTGAATTTAACAAAGAAAACAAACGTATCGTAATTTCACACTCACGTATATGGGAAGAAGCTCGCGCTGACGCTCGTGTTCAGGAATTTGAAAACCGCAAAAAAGAGGCAAAATCTGCCAGCAATGCGGTTAAAAAAGTGAAAGAATCAGTTGAAAAATCAACTTTAGGCGACCTTAGCGTATTAGCTCAGTTAAAAGAGCAAATGGAAGGTGCTGAAAGCAAAGCCCGCAAAGCTGCGCCAGCCCCTGCTGTTAAAAAAGAATCTGAAGGCGAAGAAGCATAAGCTTAACTGACGTAATATTCTTAAGCCCTTCCGAGAAATTGGAAGGGCTTTTTTTTTATAACATTAAATACCATGCAGGATACAAAACAAACCAGTAAGCTCATTAGCTACTGGCTCAGGCATCATCCCGAAGACGGCAACCTCAGCATAGATGATTTTGGCTGGGCATCGGTCGATGAACTAATACAATCACTTGCCGCAAAGGGGCAGGTGTTTACCCATGCCGAAATTGTGGAACTAAGCAAATCTTTTGATAAAGTAAGGTGGGAGTTTAGCGACGATGGCGGTAAGATAAGGGCCACCCACGGTCATTCCATCGAAGTTATATTGGACGAAAAGACGGTTGAGCCACCGGAGTTGCTTTATCATGGGACATCGGTAAATAATGTAGAAGCTATAAGAGAAAATGGCTTGCTTGTCATGCAGCGGCAGTTTGTACATCTTTCCTCTGATAAAGAAATCGCCCTGTCTGTTGGCAAACGCCACGGTAAGCCGGTTTTGATTGAGATAGACGCAGCAGGTCTGGCCAAAGAAGGCTGGGTGTTTTATCAAACGAGTGACAATGTTTGGTTAACTACGGGGGTGCCGACGAAATATTTGAGTATTCCCTGAGCATTGGCATGGCTGCAAAGAGGCGTTTACCTCAAAAGTTTCATAAAATAATGCCTGCGGAATATTGTAAATTTGACTTATTACCTTTTGATGATGACTACATTAACCATAAAAGTAAAAGACGATAAAACGCTTAAGCTCATTCATGATCTTGAAGAGATGGATCTGATACAGGTAGTTAATGAAAAAGTACAAACACAGCCAGCTAAGCTTTCTGCTTTGTTAAAAGGATGTATTTCAGCAGAGCAGGCCGGGCAATTACACGCCGAAATTGAACAAATGCGTAAAATATGGTAACGAGAATGTTTATTTTATCTCGCTGCAAACATCTAATAAAAGATTACTTATACCTCGAAATATGCCTAATGTAGCTTATTTACAATATAAGGAAAAAGGTTTTTGGATTCCTGAATCTTTTATCGAAGTGCTTTCACAGTTCATTTGTGAAGCATTTGAAAGTATTGGTTTAAATAGCTTTTCTGATAACCTGCAAAGACTATATCGAAGTTGCGACTACAATAGGAATGGTAGCAGTTTGGGTATGGTAAATATTCCATTAAACAGATCCATAATAAATGCTGATGATAGAGACATCTTTCTCGGTGTACTTAATCATACAAAAACAATATTGTTATATAAAGGGAACGAGCTTACGATATCATACTTAAATGAGTTTGAGCGTTCCAAAATAGATGAATATTTTCAGATTGAATGGAACTTTCCAATTAAAACTCAAAGTCTAATTGCAACAATTGAGATTATTGAACAAATGTTAAATGGCACATGGCAATCTTCTAATTATGGAGTATATTACGAAGGATTCAATAATAGTTTAAATATGCCTGAAATATAAAACCCGCTATGCTAGTCGGTTTTTAAAATCACGAAAACTTCTTATAACCAAACATACCTTTCTGACTCATGGCCGGAGAAACCAACCTCGACACCCTGCTCAAAAACATGACTCCTCTTTTAAATGAGGGCGATTATGTTTACTGTACTGTATCAAATGATCAAAACATCGACATACAACAAGTTGTAGCCACGTTTAAGGAAGAAGAGGCGCTAACCGTGATCCTCGAAAAAGAAACAGCCGATGCACTTGGGCTGGAGTATAGCTACATTGCCGCCTGGATTACGTTAACCATCCATTCGTCATTAGAAGCCACCGGCCTTACCGCCGCTTTTGCTGCCGCTTTGGCCAAAGAGGGAATAAGCTGTAATGTAGTTGCCGCCTATTATCATGACCATATTTTTGTAGCTAAAAAGGATGGGGAGCGGGCAATGACAGCTCTGGAGAATTTAGCCGGTAAATAACCTGCTTTATACCCAAAGTATGAGATTTACTGTGATTTAAAAAAGTCTCCCCTTCCGGGGGAGATTTAGAGGGGGCTTTCAAAACTATTTACTATTTTTGCCCAAATCCACCCATACGATGCAAAATCTAACGCTGCTCGACGGACAGAAATTTCAGATCACCATACAACGTTTATGTCGCCAGTTAATCGAAAATCATAACGATTTTTCGGGTTCGGTATTGATTGGTATTCAACCACGGGGCATTTACCTGGCCCGCCGCGTTGCAGAAGAACTCCGCAAGATCCTTCCCGAAAGCAAAATTATGCAGGGCGACCTTGATATCACCTTTTACCGCGACGATTTTCGTCGCCAGGGGTCGCCGCTGGTGCCCAATCAAACCAAAATTGATTTTATAATTGAAGGAAAAAAAGTGATCATGATGGACGATGTACTGTGGACAGGCCGCACAATCCGCGCCGCCATGGATGCCATGCAGGCATTTGGCCGGCCAGAGAAAGTAGAACTGCTGGCGTTAGTTGACAGGCGATATTCAAGACATATACCGGTAGCAGCAGATTATGTGGGAATTGAAGTGGATTCGATTGCGAGCCAGAAAGTAGTAGTATCCTGGAAGGATACTGATGGAGAAGATAAGATAGTACTTGTATCAGAAGCACAGGAATAACAATACAAAAGCGTCATTGCGAGTGATGAAATCCACGGACTCTGAAAGGGGATGACTTACAATACAAAACTGCCATGCTGAGGTACGAAGCATCTATTCGCTGACTTTACAGGGCGGCGATGCAAGGCGGTAAATAGATCCTTCGTAACTCAGGATGACAGGGAAATTGAATATGTCATGGAGGGAACGAAGCAACGACGGACTTAAACAGAATACGCACACAAACACACCATGGCAGGACTAAGCACAAGGCACTTATTAGGCATAAAAGATTTAAACCGGGCAGATATTGAGTTGATATTTGAAACGGCTGATACCTTTAAATCCGTTTTAAACCGACCGATAAAGAAGGTGCCTTCTTTGCGCGATGTAACCATTGCCAATATATTTTTTGAAAACTCCACGCGTACCCGTTTGTCGTTTGAACTGGCAGAGAAGCGCCTTTCGGCAGATGTGGTGAACTTTGCGGCATCATCTTCGTCGGTGAGCAAGGGCGAAACGCTGATTGATACGGTAAACAACATACTGGCGATGAAGGTGGATATGGTGGTAATGCGCCATCCCTACGCGGGCGCGGGCATTTTCCTATCCAAACATGTAAAAGCCCAGATAGTGAATGCTGGCGATGGCGCACATGAACACCCTACGCAGGCTTTGCTGGATGCATTTTCTATCCGCGAAAAGTATGGTGATGTAGCCGGTAAAAAGGTGGTAATTGTCGGCGATATTTTGCATTCGCGCGTAGCGCTTTCAAACATCCTTTGCCTTAAACAATTAGGTGCCGAGGTGATGGTTTGCGGACCTACCACGCTGATCCCTAAATATATTGGCTCATTAGGTGTTAAAGTGGAACATAACCTGATAAAAGCTTTAAACTGGTGTGATGTGGCAAACATGCTGCGCATCCAGCTGGAGCGCCAGGATATTAAATATTTCCCATCCTTAAGGGAATACACCATGCTCTTCGGACTCAATAAAACCATATTGGATTCGTTAGATAAGGAGATCACCGTAATGCACCCCGGCCCCATAAATCGCGGCGTGGAGATAACCAGCGATGTAGCCGATAGTAAACAATCAATTATATTAGACCAGGTGGAGAACGGTGTTGCCGTGCGGATGGCTGTGCTGTACTTACTGGCTGGGCAAACGCCATAAATATAGCATCAAAGTGAAGAAGGATCTGCTTAAAACGTATTGGAAAAGTACTTATAAGGGCACGATTGCGGCATTTGTTTTTTGCGCTGTTCTTTCTTATTTCAATGGTTCTGTCACACCTTTTATTTTCTTCCTGGTATCATTTGGGCGCGATTACTACCATTACGATGCCAGGTTAGCTTATATCAATAAGTTAAAAAGCAAAGGGCTTACCGAAGAGGATATTTATAACATCAATTTTGTAAAGAAATGGGAGGAAGCCCGGGCAAAGGGAATATGGCTGTATTGCATAACCGACGGCGGAATAATCCTCGGTGCATATTTATGGATAGTCATTAGTATGTTGCTTGTAACTACTTCTATTGTATCCATTAAAAGCCTTGCCGCTGATCCCGGAAATATGTTTGCATTTATAGGGTATACTTATATGATAGGAGCAACAATTGGCGTTATAGTCAACAGAATCAGGTGGCCATATAATCAACAGAGATTTATTAAATTAACCGATCCTTTTAATAGTAAATTCAATCAAATTTTATCATGGGATCAATAAGCAAAAGCATCTTACTGGTAAAATTAAAAAAAAGCACGTGGCAAGTTGCGGTCATTATTTTCTTATTTGGTTCATTTACTGCATCTGCCCAAAGCATCCAGCAACGCAAAACCGATTCGGTATTCGCTTTGGTAAAACACTACTTTAATGCCAAACAGGCCGATTCCATATATGCCCTTGCGGGCGATAGTTTCAAAGCGCAGCTAAGCCGCACTGCCTTCGGGAATGTGAGCGAAAAGCAGCTGTTTCCGCTGGGTGTAATCAAGGGATCGTCGCTCGTTAGTTTTGTAAATAATAAGGTAGCTACCTATAAAGTCATATTCAACAGCATTACTTTACAACTGCTGATAGGCCTTGATCAGGCGAACAAGATCGATATTCTACTTTTTCAACCTTTTAAAGAGGCTACAGCTCACAGGATAGAACGGGCTGCAACATCAAACAAACTGCTTACCATCATAGATAACGCGGTAGCTGAAGCTGTTTCCCCTTACATTGAACAGGCTAATACCGCAGGCTTAAGTATTGGAGTTTTAAAAGATGGCAACATTAGCACTTACGGGTATGGCGAAACAGCCAAAGGTAAAAGTATCCTGCCTGATGCCAACACCATCTTCGAGATTGGCTCTATCACCAAAACTTTTACATCGGTAATTTTGGCCTACTATGTTAACGAGGGAAAGCTAAAACTGAGCGACCCCATAACCAAATACCTACCGGATTCGGTAGCGGCCAATCCAAATTTAAAAGACATTACACTGCTTACTTTAAGCAACCATACATCTGGCCTGGAGAGGATTCCGGATAATTTTCCCGCCAATACCGATCCTCTTAACCCCTATATGCTATACAATAAAAAGCTCCTGTTTGCTTATCTGAAAACCTGTAAGCTAAACAGTGTACCGGGCGAACAGTATGCGTATTCCAATTTGGCCGTGGGCTTGTTAGGAACCATACTTGCGCAAGTAAGCGGTAAAACTTACGATCAGCTGGTGGCCGACGTGATTTGCAAACCATTAAAAATGGAAAGTACGGCACAGCATCTAACCGCTGCGTCACAGGCCCGTGAAGCCATTGTTTATAACGCCGAAGGTAATGTAACCCCTTTGTGGGATTTTGATGCCCTGGCGCCCTGTGGGGCTTTACATTCATCGGTCAACGACTTGCTGACCTATGTTAAAGCCAATATGGATCCGCCTGACGATAAATTGGGTAAAGCGCTGGAATTAACACATCAGCTAACTTTTAAAAAGGACGCCAAACTGGGCCTGGCCTGGCATATTATTACTGTAAACGGAGTGGAGTACATTTTTCACAATGGCGGTACGTTTGGCAGTAGTTCATTTTTAGCTTTTAACCGCGAGAAAAATCTTGCTGTAGTAGTGTTATCAAACTGCGGTGAAACAGTAGATATGGTTGGGATAAATATTTTGAAGAAGTTGCAGTAAGCAAAATCACCAGTAACCAAACCTGAGATAATCCGTCCATTGTCAAAATCAAATCGATCTTAGCTTTCCTTTCCGGCATTATTGTTGAAGCCCTTTTAGCTTTATTGGCGGGAAGAGATTCCATGAAATGCCCAGGCCAAATTGGTTACCCGAATCGACAAAGCGGTAGTTGTAGTTATCATGGCCATTTACGAACGTTGTGAATACGCCAAGATCAGGTGTTGGCTTGAAAGGGTATACCGTGAAAATAATCTCTGTACGCCATGGATTAACGGATGGGTGGGCGTTGAATATTCGCTCACCATTTATAGCAAATGAATATCTGAGCCAATTTTGTTTCCAGCTAAGTTCGTAACCGCCATTTACCCTCACTTTGCCGTATATCCTGATGTCGTTGTCGGAATAGCCGCCAAAGTTACCAATTCCCAAAAAACGGTTATGATAAAGCGTACCGCCTAATTTAAACGAATGAGTTAACCTGGCCATATCATTCCTATCCGGCTTATTTAACCTGAAATTCACTATCATCTCGGTCAAATCGGTCGAAAAGTTTCCACTTTTCCGGTTAAGCATGGTTGATAAATCGGTTTGAGAGGTTATGGTTTTATAAATAGCATCGCTTTCCGGTGATTCATCGGGATATTTATCCGTAAAAGCTCCTCCGTCCTGGCCGTTCGAATAATGGCCGCTTTCTAAAGAAATAGCGAGTAAATTGAGTTTGTCAATCCTGAAAACCTGTTGAGAGCCTAATAATATCCGGTACGACGGCGTTTTTACCGGCAGGGACTTTTGGGTATACATTCTTAATTGCGGCCGGTATGATATATAATATGCTTTCACATAATCATTATTGTCTTCGTTTTTTAGCTTGTATACATCGTTGAATACGCTATAACGCACGATTGGGTTTGCTTCAAACAGTATATGCTCATATGGTTTGGCTTTGCCCATGGTACTTTTCCAGCCAATATTGGGATCATCGCCCACCGGATAATATGATTTATGGTCATCCAGTATTTTGCACGAACTAAAACTTATGAGTAAGCTTAGTATAAATAGGATATATCTTTTCATATCAATAAAATCATATCAATAAAAGGATATGTTTAATGTCTTGTATTAGTTGCGTATCAATACCGGCAAAGGGCAATGCATCTCCATTAAAATCGTCAATGTAGTAAAAGGTAAAAACAACCGATGCTGCAATAAGCTTACCTACAATATCACGTGTTTGTTGCCGGTCCTGCGTTTGTAAAAAGAAAGTGCTTTCCAATTTTCTGAATGGAAGCCCGTTTAAGATGGTTTTTACCGCATCAAGAATCGCTTCATTGGAGTTATAAACAGTAAGTATGTTTCCGTAGGCCATAGCAATAAGGTTTGGATATAAGACATGTAGTTGCCTTTATATCATAAAGTTAAACAAGAAAGTTGTAACTGGCAATACCTTAAAGCAGGTAATATGTTTTATTACAAAAAAAAGCCGCGAAATTTTATTCTCGCGGCTTTTTAAGAGTTATGGTAGTTCTTAACTTTACAATTCCTTAGCCAAAAACGGATACCTGTAATCAGTCGGGGGATCGAAGGTTTCTTTAATGGTGCGTGGAGAAACCCAGCGTAACAGGTTGATCATCGAACCTGCTTTATCATTAGTGCCCGATCCCCTGGCGCCGCCAAATGGCTGCTGGCCAACAACGGCTCCGGTTGGTTTGTCGTTGATATAGAAGTTTCCAGCTGCGTTGCGCAAGTGCTGGGTTGCTTTGGCAATGGCATAACGGTCCTGCGAGATAATAGAGCCTGTAAGGGCGTAGATGGATGTTTTATCTACAATGTTAAGCACCTCATCAAATTGATCGTCCTCGTACACGTAAATGGTTAATACGGGACCAAAAAGCTCTTCGCACATGGTTACATAGTATGGGTCTTCTACTTTTAACACGGTTGGCTCAATAAACCAGCCTTTGCTTTTATCATAGCTGCCACCGGCAACAACTTCAACACCTTCATCTGTTTTAGCGGCATCAATGTATTTAGCCAGTTTATCAAACGATACCTCGGTGATCACTGCATTAATGAAATTCTCAAAGTCCTCAACCGGACCGATTTTGAACGATGTAATATCGCGCTGCATATTGGCTTTTACCGCAGGCCATAAGGAGGCCGGTACGTAAGCCCTGGAAGCAGCCGAACATTTTTGCCCCTGGTACTCAAATGCGCCACGAACCAAGGCTGTGCTCACCACATCGGCATTAGCGCTTGGGTGGGCAAGCACAAAGTCTTTACCTCCGGTTTCGCCTACAATGCGTGGATAAGTTTTATATTTATGGATGTTGGTGCCGATAGTTTGCCAGATGCTTTGGAAAACTTTTGTCGATCCGGTAAAGTGGATGCCTGCAAAATCGGGGTGGTTAAATATTACTTCGCCGGCAACCGGGCCATCAACGTAAATCAGGTTGATAACGCCAGCGGGTACACCGGCTTCCTTAAATATTTTCATGATCACGTTGGCCGCATAAATCTGCGTGTAGGCAGGTTTCCAAACTACTACGTTACCCATCATAGCTGCCGATGCCGGTAAATTACCTGCAATAGCTGTAAAGTTGAAAGGGGTTAAAGCAAACACAAAACCTTCCAACGGGCGTTGTTCCAGGCGGTTCCAAACGCCTTTGCCCGATACTGGGGGCTGTTGTTTGTAGATCTCGGTCATGTACTCCACGTTAAAACGCAGAAAATCTATCAGCTCACAGGCAGAATCAATCTCGGCCTGGTAGGCGTTTTTTGATTGACCAAGCATGGTAGCCGCGTTTATGGTAGCACGGTACGGGCCGGCAATTAAATCGGCAGCTTTTAAAAATATGGCGGCACGTTGCTCCCAGGGCAGGTTTTCCCAATCAGCTTTGGCGGCAAGGGCTGCATTGATGGCGGCAGTTACATGGCTGGCATCACCTTCGCTAAAGGTAGCTAACAGGTGTTTATGATCATGTGGCGGGCGAATTTCCAGCTTGGTGCCGGTGCGTACTTCCTGCGCGCCAATGTACATAGGTATATCTAACTGTTGCGCGCGGGCCTCGTCTAAAGCGGCTTTGAGGGCTACACGCTCTAAACTTCTGGGGCCATAGTTTAAAACCGGCTCGTTTACAGGAGCTGGGACATTAAAAAATCCTTTAAGCATAATGGGTCGTCAATTAATAGGGGCAAAGATAGGCATTTGTGATTGACGGTGGGTGAGGGGAGTGTCAAAATGTTGATGGGTAGAATTGGGTCTATATTTCAGGAATTTCCTGGAGGTATCACCACTACATTCTTGCCTAATGTTTTAAACCGGTCGCCGTTTTCTTGTACAACGGTAATGGTAATGTGCCCGGTTTTACTGGTGTTTATATCACATACTTTGCCGGACTTTCCGGCGTGGGTTCCTCCTATAACTTTACAGTCGTCTCCGTCCTTTAAATTTTCCGTGGTCATATTTGTGTGTTGTTTAGTTTGTAATCTACGCTTAAAGGTAATTAATGTCTGTTGATATCATTGTAAACCACCAGCATTTTGGAGTTTAAGGCCATGCGTTTTTTAGGCGGAAAGATATATTGGGGTGGTATAAATTATTCATTTTTTAAATTTATATTCATACTAAAATGGAAATACTATTTATCATCATCGGCGCTATTGTTTTTGCCCTTATCGGTTTTGTTGCTTACCGCTTTTTAAAAGTAAGGGCGCAACGAAAAAAACTCGAAAGCCTGCGATTTAACAGGATCCAGCTACTTTTTGATCAGTTGAACAACGAAACCGAGATATCAACAGATGATATTTTACCGTTTGCGCAAAATATCCTCACAAGGCACGATGCTTATCATATTTTAAAAAAATATGATAAGGCCGCGCTTTTTCCTGCAGAATATTTTACGCTTTTAAAGGGTGCTGAAAGTGCCCTGGCAGTCTGGCTCGAGTTTCCGACAGAGCTTGATGCCTGCCCCGATGAAATTGAACATATAAAACGGGTAACTATTGATTTTGACGGAAATAACAATTTTGTACACTATGAGGTATTTAAATATCGGGTTGATGCACCTCACTGGGCCGCAAAAAATGGATGGATGCTGGGTGTTGTCGGTCCGTTTTTTGACGATAGCGAGCCTTATCATTTTGCGCAGGCTACATTCAGCAGGACAAGTAGCAGTGCAGATAAAGTAACGCCCGAAGACGAGGCAAAATGGGTACATCAACATATTGCTATGAGGCGGTAAAAGACAATAAGGGTTAGTAAGCTTCCCGGCATCATAATAGCTCAAAAAAATATCCCTTTAAACCAAATTTCATCATATGAAAAGCCTTGCAAAATATACCCTTATAACGTTGATTTTAATAACTGCTACCATAAGATGTTTAGCGCAGGAAGATTACCTGGAAAAAGGCAATGCCTTTTTAGATAAGGGTCAGTTAAGCAAGGCCGAGAGGGCGTTTAGGGATGGTATCAAGGCCGATCCAACAAACCTTATTTATCAATGTCAGCTTGGGCTTACCCTGATTCAACAAAAAAAGTTTGCAGCAGCCGAAATTGTACTTCAACAGGTTTTAAAAACAGATTCAAATAATGTAGCAGCCCGTTGGTACAGCGGAATAGGTTATTTTGAAAATTCGCAGGACAGAAAATCGGTTAATGAATTTTTAAAGGCCTTGCCCTTAATTGATAAGCAGAGCGGGCAATATTACTCGGCCAACTGGTATATTGGTAAATGCTACGCCAACCTGTTAAAAACAAAGGGACTAACATACGCCGAAGTAGATCAAATGCTTTCCAGTTACCAGGAGTATTTAAGGCTGCAGCCCGATGCGGATGACGCAGCGGAAATAAGGGCATATGTTGAACGTAAAAAGAGCCGACGGCCATCTGAGAATGTAAAAATATGGGTCGATTTATAAATTCACGACGAGTGGAATTGCTAACTTACAAGGGTAGAGGGAGTCATTCATCATGAAAGTAAAACTATTAGTCATCAGAACAGGCGATACGGAAAAGCTTGCCAAATTTTATGAGTTATTAGGTTTTGTTTTTGAATATCACAAACATGGTAATTCTCCTTATCATTATTCAGCTACTGTTGATCAAACTGTAATTGAAATGTATCCCCTAACAAAAAACCAATCAGAAGCGGATAAAAGTTTGCGCTTAGGTTTTGAGATAGATAATTTTGATAAAACCATTGAATTATTAAAAGAGAATAATATCGTATTTGCATCAGAGCCAGTATCAACAATATTTGGTTTTATGGCGGTAGTTATTGATCCCGATGGACGGAAAATCGAATTGTATAAAAAGTAAGATTAAAAAGCTGCTTGTTTTTTCGATGTTATCGATAACAGGTAACTCGCTTTTCGTTCAATCAAAAAAAGTCGCCGCGCTAAGCAGAAATTTGTAGATTACAATAATCAAGCAGAATAAAAGTTTTTCCTAATCCCTGCATCATGACCATAGAAACCCTTCAATCCATTTGCCACAAACTGCCGGGCGTAACCGAAGACATTAAACTGGGCGAGCATCTATGTTTCAACGTAGGCGGTAAAACTTTCCTGTTTACCGGGCCAGATTCTGTGCCGCCAACTGCATCTGTAAAAGTACCGGACGATGATTTTGAGGAAACCCTGCAAAAGGACTGCTTTTCGCCCCAGGCTTATATCGGCAGGTATAAGTGGGTACATATAGCTGATATCAGCTGCCTGGGCATCCACGATTGGGAGTTTTACATCAAGCAATCTTACTGGCTTATCGCCGAAAAGCTCCCGGCCAAAATACGCAAGCAAATAGGGTTGTAGGTAAGGCTGTCAATAATTGCCCTTTAATTGTCGTATTTGCACCGCATGGGTTTGGATGGTTGGGTTTACATTTGTATCATAACAAATAAAACAAACTATCATGGCAACACAAATTTTTGTAAACCTTCCGGTTAAAGATCTTAACAAATCAATCGAATTTTTCACCAGCCTGGGCTACAGCTTCAATCCGCAATTTACCAACGATATGGCTGGTTCTTTGGTTATAAGTGATACCATATTTTTTATGCTGATAACCGAGCCTTTCTTTAAAACTTTTACAAAAAAGGAAATTGCGGATGCAACTAAAGTAACTGAAGCCATTAACTGCATCTCCTTAGATAGCCGCGAAGCTGTCGACGAAATGATAGCCAAAGCAGTTGCCGCCGGTGCCACCACTCCAAATGATAAACAAGACCATGGCTGGATGTACGGCTGGGGTTTCCAGGACCTTGACGGCCACCTATGGGAGTTTGCGTATATGGATATGAGCCAGCTGCCGCAACATGTTTCTTAGTAGTAAGTAGCAAGTATCAAGTAGTAAGATTTTTTGATGTGCAAATTACAGACGTGCAGATTTCAGATATGCAGATGATGGCAATTATCTGAAAATCTGAGGTGAGTTTGTCGGAATTCATCGAATTAAAGAATTTTTAGAATTCTGTTAATTATTTAATTCGATGAATTCCGGTTCAGACAAAATTTCGCGATAGGGATCGGCGCGGATACCGGCCAATGTGGCTAAGGCCTGTGCAGTATGAGCAGAGAGCCCGGGCCGTAGGCATCGCTATTATTAGTAGCAAGTAGTAAGTATCAAGTAGTAAGATTTTTAGGGCAAAAGAGTTTTATAAAATAGGCTCCTGCCTGTTATCCCAAAAAAATAAAATCTCAATTTGGGTTGCTTTTACTTCATAAAACATAGAGCAGTTTTTATAGATAAAGCCTTTTCGGATATGGGCGGCTTGTTTTAAACTTTGAAATATTTCTGGTGACAGGCTAATTGTCTTGAGTACTTTAAGGGTGCGTTCCTCAAATTCAGCTACGATTTTATTTCCGAACCGCTCTTCTATTTGGGATTTTATGGCATCGAAAGTTTCTATTGCTGTTGAAGAAAAAACGATTGTATAGATCATTTAGCAGAACTTAACCGCTTTTTAAATTCTTCTAAACTTACAGTTCTGCCGGCAAGGATATCTACCTGTCCTTTAGCAATACCTTCTAATACATGAGCAGGTAAGTTTTCTTCTTCCTGTTCTTCAAAAGGAATTTCCAGTGCTTCAAAAAAAGCCTTAATAACTTTTTCCTGGTTTTTTGAGGGATGTACTACATATGACGCCATATTATAAAATTACAATAAATTGTTTTGATAACAAAAAAACACCATCCGAAACCGGATGGTGTTTTTTTATGTTGTCCCACACCTTTCAGTGGGCCGGGCATCTATCAAACTTTGATTTCAACTTCAACGCCGCTTGGCAACTCAAGCTTCATCAGGGCATCTACAGTTTTCGAGTTCGAGCTGTAAATGTCTAATAAGCGCTTGTATGAGCATAATTGAAATTGCTCACGTGCCTTTTTGTTTACGTGTGGTGAACGTAAAACGGTGAAAATTTTCTTTTCGGTTGGTAACGGAAGTGGTCCGCTAACTACAGCGCCTGTTGGCTTTACTGTTTTTACGATTTTCTCGGCAGATTTATCCACCAGGTTGTAATCGTAAGATTTTAATTTGATCCTGATTCTTTGGCTCATGTTGTTTGTTAATTAGATTACCCTAAGAGCTATTTATTAGGGTAATTATTGAATTATTGATTTATTGAATTACTGAATTAGCTTTTTTGTGTTTTTAATTCACTCAATCACTAATTCAATAATTCAAAATTGATTTAAGCGTTTGCAGCAGCTTTTTTGCCTTTTACTTTGGCAACTACTTCTTCCTGTACGTTACGTGGTGCTTCAGCATAGTGATCAAACTCCATGGTTGAAGTAGCACGGCCAGAGGTGATGGTACGTAACTGGGTTACATAACCAAACATTTCTGAAAGTGGTACAGTAGCTTTAATTACCTGCGCACCTGCACGTGAATCCATACCTAAAAGCTGGCCACGACGACGGTTCATGTCACCGATTACATCACCCATGTTTTCTTCAGGGGTAAGGATCTCGATTTTCATGATAGGCTCCAACAATACTGGTTTACACCTTGGCAATGCCTCACGGTAAGCCATCTTAGCTGCTAACTCGAAAGATAGCGCATCTGAATCGACCGCGTGGAACGAACCATCAATTAAACGTACTTTTAAGCTTGTTAACGGGAAACCGGCTAATACGCCGTTTGCCATTGAAGCTGCAAAGCCTTTTTCAACAGATGGGATAAACTCACGAGGGATTGAACCACCGCTGATTTCGTTCACAAACTGTAAACCTTCTTTACCTTCGTCATTTGGTGAAAGTATAACCTGGATATCGGCAAATTTACCACGACCACCGGTTTGTTTCTTGTAAGTTTCGCGGTGCTGAATGGTGCCTGTAATTGCTTCTTTGTAAGCAACTTGTGGCGCGCCCTGGTTAACCTCTACTTTAAACTCACGTTTCAAACGGTCCATGATGATATCTAAGTGAAGCTCGCCCATACCGCTAATAACGGTTTGACCGGTTTCTTCGTCAGATTTTACGTGGAAAGTTGGATCCTCTTCAGATAATTTACCAAGAGCGATACCTAATTTATCAACATCAGCCTGAGTTTTAGGCTCAATAGCTAAACCGATAACCGGCTCAGGGAAATTCATCGACTCAAGAATGATCGGGTGTTTCTCATCGCACAGGGTATCACCTGTTTTAATATCTTTAAAGCCTACTACCGCTGCAATATCACCTGCACCTACGTTAGGGATAGGGTTTTGCTTGTTAGCATGCATCTGGAATATACGTGAAATACGCTCTTTGTTATCTGAACGCATGTTGTGCACATATGAACCAGCCTCAAGGTTACCTGAGTATACGCGGATAAAGCACAAACGACCTACGAAAGGATCTGTCGCAATTTTAAACGCTAAAGCTGCAAATGGTTCTTTTTCTGATGGCTTACGCAAAATTGCTTCACCTGTATCTGGGTGGTGGCCTACAATACCTTCAACATCCATTGGCGAAGGCAACAGTTCCATCACGTAATCAAGCATGGTTTGTACACCTTTGTTTTTGAAAGATGAACCACAAACCATAGGAACAATTTTAGCATCTAAAACAGCTTTACGTAAAGCGTCAAGCACTTCGCGTTCAGTAATTGTTTCAGGAGCATCAAAAAATTTCTCCATCAGGCTTTCGTCATACTCAGCTACTGATTCAAGTAATTTTTCTCTCCACTCGGTAGCTTCCTCGATCATATCCTCTGGGATAGGCACTTCAGTAAAGGTCATACCTTTATCATGCTCATTCCAAACGATACCTCTCCAGTTAATTAAGTCAACCACACCCTGAAATTTCTCTTCAGAACCAATTGGCAATTGAAGAGGCACGGCGTTGCTGCCTAACATGCTTTTTACCTGTTTTACAACATTTAAAAAGTCGGCACCGGAACGGTCCATTTTGTTAACGAAGCCTATACGGGCAACGTTATAGTTATTTGCAAGCCTCCAGTTGGTTTCTGATTGTGGCTCAACACCATCAACAGCACTGAAAAGGAACACCAAACCATCCAATACACGCAACGAGCGGTTTACCTCAACGGTAAAATCCACGTGGCCCGGTGTATCAATAATGTTGATATGGTATTTTTGACCCCTGTAATTCCAGTTTACTGTAGTAGCAGCAGATGTAATGGTAATACCACGTTCCTGCTCCTGTGCCATCCAGTCCATGGTAGCTGCACCTTCGTGTACTTCACCAATTTTGTGGCTTACACCAGCATAGTAAAGTATACGCTCGGTAGTGGTAGTTTTACCGGCATCAATGTGAGCGGCAATACCTATATTTCTTGTAAATCTTAGATCTCTTGACATAGTAATTATTGAGTTATTGAATTAGTGAATTAGTGAATGAAAAATAAATTACTTTAATGGTTTCAAATCACTGATCCTATTATCCAGTAATTTTATTAATGAACTTGCAAAGTTGTGAATTACTGATTAGCCTAATGTTACTAAATCAATAATTCACTAACTCACTAATTCAATAATTAAAATCTAAAGTGAGAGAACGCTTTGTTGGCTTCAGCCATTTTGTGCGTATCTTCTTTCTTTTTAACTGCTGCACCTTCACCTTTAGCTGCTGATATGATCTCGCCGGCTAATTTCTCCATCATGGTTTTTTCACCACGACGACGGGCATAGCTGATTAACCATTTCATACCTAAAGCGATTTTACGCTCCGGACGAACTTCGGTTGGTACCTGGAAGTTAGCACCACCAACACGACGGCTTTTAACTTCAACTGCAGGCATAACATTGTTTAAAGCCTTTTTCCAGGTTTCTAAACCGCTTTCGCTGGTTTTCTTTTCAACAATATCAACTGCGTTATAAAATATAGCGTATGCGGTAGATTTTTTACCATCATACATCATGTTATTTACGAACCTTGTAACCAGGGTATCATTAAACCTTGGATCAGGAAGGATAATTCTCTTTTTTGGTTTTGACTTTCTCATTGCTTTCTATCCTCCTTAATTATTTTTTCTTCTTAGCTGGTGCGCCCTTAGTAGGTGCAGCTACCTGACCTGGTTTAGGACGTTTTGTTCCGTATTTACTACGACGTTGGTTACGGCCGGCAACACCTGATGTATCTAACGCACCACGGATGATGTGGTAACGTACACCTGGTAAATCCTTAACACGACCACCGCGGATCAAAACAATAGAGTGCTCCTGTAGGTTGTGGCCTTCACCTGGGATGTAAGCATTTACTTCTTTTCCGTTGGTTAAGCGCACACGGGCAACTTTACGCATTGCTGAGTTTGGTTTTTTAGGGGTAGTGGTATACACGCGTGTGCATACTCCTCTTCGCTGTGGACAGCTGTCCAACGCTGGCGACTTACTCTTGTCAACCAGAGCTACTCTACCTTTTCTAACTAATTGCTGAATAGTAGGCATTTTTTCCTTTTTGTATTTACAGTTTTATCCTTATTTTAAGGACTGCAAAGGTACGGAGTATTTTTTGATTTTCAAGGGATTGCGCAGAAAAAGTTTTGTAAAGGGTTGGTTTGGTGGATGGAAGGGGGCATTGGGGGGTAAAATGTTTATTTAGCAAGCTTTTGAAACTCTATGGCGATATCATTTATAATAATATTTGTTTGCCGACAGATATCGCGAAAAATGTCAATATACAAATCATCATTAGAAAGTGGTATAGTGATTTTGTGGTCGCCAGAAATTCTATGATCTTTTATTTTATTCCAATGAGCTTTGAACTCTTTACAAAGGTTCTTATTAATTCGATTTAAAATCAATTCAAATACCTGTAAAGTAGACAACTCTCTTTTTGAGACTTCGTGAAAAAAATCCATTTTATCTCCATTGCAAAAGTCTAAAAAAATCCTTTTTAATGAAGATAAATCGATGTTGTCTGGACCTATCAATTTATACAATTCACTATTACAATCGACAAATTCTTTATATGTGTTTGTGTTAGGATATTTTAAGTATGGATTGTGAATCTTTTTAAAGACTTTCAAATTTAAAACATAATTTATACTTTGAAAAGCAGATTTTAGTCCTTCAACTGGATCATTGCTTTCTACCCACTCTCCCCGAAATGCTTTTGACATAAAATTATAAAAATCACCATCATCTGTTATAAACAAGGGGTCTCGTATTTCGAATGAACTCCAATAGTTTTGTTCTTTTATTGGAAGTTTAGAAAGATAAATAAGCATGACACAAACAGATAGATGGCCGTTACTTTGTTTCCTTTTGCCATACCAAACTTTGTCAAAAAATATTTCATCTAATTCTGAATCATTTTTATCTTTTAGATAATGTGAAGAGAGTTTCAACGTTCCTCCAGTAACATCGTCTTGTAAATAATATATCTCCAGCTTATTTGAATATTTCGACAAAACATCGATCTCAAAGTAAATCAATTCAAGTTGGTCTCCTCCTTTGTGAATCAATTTTGAATAGTTGCCTTGATCAATATATTTTTTTGAGTTCGCTAGGAAATGCTCCGTTAAAATATCTTTTGATGGAAAAAAAACATGCGTGTGGATTGGTTTTGATTCAGGTATAATCCTGTTATTAATTGTTGATTTTGAATTAAATGACACCTGATATAATAAAACGTCTTCATTTATATGCCCTTTCCCCTCCATTTGCAGTTCTTTCATAATTGACATGACTTCGGAGTGGCACAAATCGATCCTATCGGATACATCAAGCGCAGAAATCCCTACAAAACTTTCGTTCCAAGTTTCAATTGAAAGGCTTAATATTTTGTCCTTGTTCATCTTTGGCTCTAAGTTTTTTAGAACTTTGAAAGAAAATCTCCCGGGCTTGCGGCTAGCTTTCAAAGGTCATTGGATAAAAATATTTTTTTCTAATGACGATATATAAATTTATGGGATGTTAAGTATAGCAATAGCATTTTTAGCCGAAAGTGGAACGCCTTTTCCCATTTGAAATTCCTTTAAGGATTTCTTAGCTATTTTGGCTATCTCGTTCCTACGTGCTTCAATTTGTCGCCTTTGTAAAATTTCAAGTAGCATTTCCCTGGATGCAAAATCCAGTTGCATAATATCTTCAAGCGTTGAGTCAAAGGGAACCATGATTAACTGTTTAAACAAAAATACTGAAAATTGTAATATTGCAGGCGTGTTGCTTGTAGCTTCTATCAGAAAAATAACTTTCGTTCTTGATCCACTATGTGGCTGTCTTGCTACTTGATACTAACTACTTGCTACTTTCCTATGGCAATGCCTGCGGCCCGCGCTGTCTGTTCATACTGCACCGGCCTTAGCCACATTGGCCGGTATCCACGTCCATCGCTATTGCGGGGTTTAGGATACAAATAAGTTTTTCAGGTCAGTTTAGTAACGGGGCGGCAACCTATATAAACAAACAAAGCGGTGATTACTCACCGCCTTGCCATCAATCACTCACAAACAATCACTCAAAACAATTTCTTTAATTAGTAGTGGTTATATCCACCCTGGTTGTAATCATGGTCGTGGCCATGTCCGTGGTCGTCATGATCGCGGTCGTGATACCTGCCGTGATGGTTTCCTCGTCCATATCCATCGCGTACCACACAACCCGATGATACCGATACTACTACTGCTGATATTAATAGTGCAAATGCAACAAATCTCTTTTTCATGGTGTTTAATTTTAATGGTACCTGTTAATTAAACAACGTACATATATATGACGATTTGTTTTTGAAAAGGATTAACCGAGGGGGCATTTTATTAAAAACCCGCGTCGATGATCTGCTGGTAATAGGGCGATTCTGGCAGGGTAAACTCTTTGGCTTTCAGCATCCAGGTTTTATAATCGGCCAGGTTGCCCGTGTTTTTGTAACAGGTTGCCATGTTAAATGCCAGTTCGCCTTTTGCATCCGATTTTTTATCGGGTGCGTTCGATATACCTTTTTTATAGGTCGCGATGGCCTGCTCAAATAACTTTTTCTTCATGTACGCGTAGCCCAGCTCCTTATAAAAAACCATATTATCGGGCTTATAGGGTATGGCTGTTTCCAATACTTTTATCGCACTATCATATTGTTCTAAAACATTATAAGCAAAGGCAAGCTCAAATTCCACCTTCGGCTCATGTGGTTTTAGCAGGTTTGCTTCATTCAGGTAACTTAACGCAATTGCCGATTCGTTACGGTCATTATAGATCCGTCCCCAGCGGTAATCATGGGCTACGGTATCTGTATAGGTGTAATAGGTTTTTATCCAGTCAGGCTCCGCTTGTATACCAAGTTCAACAAAGTGTTTAGGTTGTAAAAGGGCATATAACTCAGAAGTCTCTGAAATTCGATATTTTATCGACTGGTTTTTAAACATTACAGTATCTCTTACATATTTATTATTTTTATCTACTTTAAAAAGACCCCGAAGATCAACAGTAAAACCGTTTTTATGGTCAATATAGATATAACCAAAAAAATAGTGTTCATCTGCATCTCTTTTAGATGTCACCACCCACTTTTTTTCGAGTTTGGTATACCATTGATCAAATTTTAACGATGTATCCGTATAGGTTTTGGATTGCGCCATGCTAACCGTGCATCCGCAGCATAGGATCAATAATAGGAATAGGTATTTCATAGCCTTTAAATATAGGTTACCAGCGCGTTATTATCAACAAAAAAGCCTCCAACTTTTTACAGTTGAAGGCTTTTTTTATTATGGCGCTGCCGGTTTTGGCGGCGGTGGCGGATGCGGCATATTCTTCGGTGGCGCGCAACTGGTAGCTAAAGTGGCAATCATTGCAGCAAGCAACAGTATACCGGTGAATTTCTTTTTCATAGTAGTATGTTTTATTGATATAATATAAGTTAGCTGTTAATTGTTTTCAAAACTATTAACTTAGGTTTTTACAATTCTATCATTATGAAAAAGTTATCCTTACTGATTATTCCTTTTTGCATCCTCGCCGGTTGCAAGCCTAAGCCCGCAGCCAATAACAGTGATACAGTATCCGGCGATGCTGCCTTCCAGAAAATTGCCGACGACTACCTCGACGGTTACCTGGCCTGGCGCCCAGCCAATGGTGTAGCCCTTGGATATCACCAATACGATGGAAAGGTTACCGATATCAGTAAGGCCTCTATCGAAAAAGAACTGGCGCGGTTAAAAGATTTTGATACCAAACTTGACTCCGCTGATACTGCATCGTTTACCCCCAAAACATTTTACGATTACCGTATTTTACACTCGGCCATTAAACAGGAACTCTGGAATTTCGAAGACCTGGGGATTTACACTAAAAACCCCATGACCTACGCAGGCGCGGTTGACGTAAGTATTTATATAAAACGGAATTTTGCACCGATAGCGGATAGGGTGAAATCTATCATCGCGATAGAAAAACAGGCCCCTAAAATGATGGCCGATGCCCGGCTAAACCTGAATGATACCCTGGCGAAACCATATGTAGAAACCGCTATCCAGATAGCAGAAGGCTCGGCTGCTTTTTTGGGAGGTGACTTGAAGGTGGCCCTAAAAGATGTGAAGAACGATACGCTCATGAAAACCTTCAACAAGGTTAACGCAGCTGCTATAGCAGCTGTAAATGATTTTGCGGCTTATCTGAAAAAGGAAAAACTCCCCAAAGCCAATAACAAATACGCAATAGGCACCGCCAGCTATCAAAAAATGCTGTTATACAGCGAAGGGATAAAACTTACGCCCGATAAGGTATTGGAAATTGGCCTGGCCCAGTTAAAAAAAGAACAAGATTCGTTTAATGCCGCGGCCAGGGTCATCAACCCTAATAAAAAACCGGTTGATGTATATCACGACCTGCAAAAAGACCATCCAACTGCCGAAAGCCTGATTCCGGATGCTAAAAAGAACCTGGAACAGATTCGCCGGTTTTTGATTGATAAAAACATCGTGACCATGCCATCGCAGGTGCGGGTTAAGGTGGAGGAAACACCGCAATACGCCCGCGCAACAGGTACCGCATCAATGGATACCCCCGGTCCGTTTGAAACTACCGCCACCGAGGCCTATTATTATATAACACCGGTTGATCCTAAATGGACGGCTCGGCAAAAAGAGGATTGGTTAAAACAGTTTGACTATTATACCACCGACAATGTAACCATCCACGAAGCCTACCCGGGCCACTATACCCAGTTTTTGCACCTGAATGCATCGTCGGCTACCAAAATTGAAAAGATTTTCGGCAGCTACGCTTTTGTTGAAGGCTGGGCCCACTATTGCGAAAAAATGATGGCCGACGAAGGCTACGGCCACAACGGCGATTCTGTAAAGGCAGCCAAATACCGCCTGGCACAATCGGGCGATGCGCTGTTGAGGCTTTGCCGCTTATGCGTATCCATCAAAACCCATACTCAGGGCATGAATGTAGATGATGCCACCAAATTTTTCATGAACAACTGGTACCAGGGCGATAAGCCATCGCGCCAGGAGGCCATACGTGGTACCTTTGATCCGGGCTACCTGTTTTACACCATTGGCAAGCTGGAAATCCTGAAACTACGCGATGATTACCAAAAGCAGGAAGGGGCCGCTTTCTCCCTCAAAAAATTCCACGATACAGTGCTTGACCACGGTATGCCGCAAATTGGTATGCTGAGGGAAATCATGCTAAAGGATAAAAGTTCATGGGGAGAAGTACTGTAAAGGGCTGAAGCTTGTGCCACCCATATATCATAATTGGTTGGATAGCTAAAGATAGGTTTTTTAGCGAATTTTAAAATGGACCGAAATGGTGAGTATCTGCCCGGCTGCTGCTCAAACTATTGGCAATTTCACCGGGATAGAAAATTTTTTACACCCCAACCGAGAAATACAACACCCACCCAATAAATAATAACTGCAGCGGTACCCTGAACCACAGGTACCCGGGGCCGCTGCCATCGTAAGTGGCTTTTTCAAAGTTGATATGTTTTAGGGCGGCGTTAATATTTGCAGGTAGCATCAGCACAAACATTACCAATAAGGCAATACCGGTGACATGCCTGGTTTGCGAAAATAAAAGAGCGATACCCAATGCAGGTTCCAATATGCCGGTAATGTACACTAAGGGCTTTTTAAAAGGCACAAACGCAGGCATCATCATTACCATACCATCGGTAAACATAAAATGGCCTAACGCGGAGAAACACAGCATAAGCATCATGGCCAGGTTACCGCTGAAAATGAGATTCCAATCGCCAATAAAAAAATGGGAGACGAGGGCGGAAAGGGTGAAAGCTGAAAGCAGGACGATGAGGACTTTCATATATGAATTTTCTCTACGCCTTTATCAAATGCTCCCCCTCAATCTTCTTCTGCAATTCCAAAATAGCACCAATCAAAGCCTCGGGGCGGGGAGGGCAGCCTTGTACGTATACATCAACGGGGATCACCCGGTCAACACCTTTTACAACGTGGTAGCCGTGCTGCCAGTACGGGCCGCCACAGTTGGAGCATGAACCCATAGATATCACATATTTAGGTTCGGGCATTTGCTCGTACAGGCGTTTAATGCGTTCGGCCATTTTAAAGGTAACCGTGCCGGCTATAATGATCACATCGGCCTGGCGGGCTGATGGACGGGGGAAAACACCAAAACGATCAAGGTCATACGTAGATGCCATAGAACCCATCATTTCAATAGCGCAGCAGGCTATCCCGAAGCTGAGCGGCCAAAGGGATGATAAACGCGCCCAGTTAAGCAGGTCGTTCATTTTGGTGATCACTACACCGCCGTCTTCGCTGGTTATATCGCTACTCATTTGTGGGCTTTTTAAAAGTGGGTTTAAACATGGGCTTGCGTACCGGGGGCGCCTCTGCCGGGGCACCGGCAGCAACAGGATCCGGTGAAACAGGTTCGTTGGTCATGCTAAATGGTTTTACAACAAACTTGCCCTGTTCCAGGTTCAATTGTTGGTAAAACGATAGCGGGATGTTTACATCGGTTGTGGGCACGGTTGGTTTGGCTTTTATCCATTCCAAATCGCCTTTGGCCCAAACGTAAACCAGGCCTAAAATCAGGATACCTAAAAATATAAACATCTCTGCCAGCGAGAACCATCCCCAGCGGCTATCGGCGGCTATCAGCTCGTGGTTGCCAAAAACGGTGGCCCAGGGAAATACAAACACCATCTCGACATCGAACAATAAAAATATTAACGCAATAACGTAAAAACGCGAATTAAAGGGCAGCCAGGCATTGCCGGTAGGCTCTTCGCCACATTCATAGGAAGTTAGCTTCTCGTAATTGGGGTTGCTGGGGGCCAGTAACCTGTTGAAAAAAAATATCACGCACACCATTATTATCCCGGTGATAAGAAAGATGAGTATCTTTCCAAATTCTGATATTTGCGAAACCTCGGTCATGACAACAAAATTAACAAAACAAACAGATTTCGACGCAATAATTATTGGCGGCGGCGCCTGCGGACTCATGTGCGCGGTACAAGCCGGCTTTTTAGGCAAGCGTACGCTCATATTAGAAAAAGCCGACCGTGTAGGGGCCAAGATCCTGATTAGCGGTGGCGGCCGCTGCAATTACACCAACCTGTACGCTACCGACCGGCAATTTATATCGCAAAATCCACACTTTTGTAAATCGGCCTTTTCGCAATGGACGGTAGATGATACCATCAGCTTTTTTGAAACTTATGGCATCGTAGGCAAAGAAAAGACTTTAGGCCAGTTGTTCCCCGAGAGCGATAAGGCCAAAGACGTTGTAAACGTATTTACCGACCTGTGTACCGACCTTGATCAACTTATATGGTGCAATGCCGACGTAAAACTGGTTGAGAAAACTGAGGATGGGTTTACCGTTCGGGTTGAGATTAATGGCAGGCAGGAATTTATCAGTGCGCCAAGTGTGGTTATTGCAGCGGGTGGTTTACCCATCCCCAAAATGGGCGCTACCGATTTTGGATTGAGGACTGCACGCCAGTTCAGTTTAAAAATAGCAGATACCGCGCCCGCGTTGGTGCCGCTTACGATTACAGGCAAAGATCAGCCATGGTTTGAGCAACTGAGCGGCAATAGCATTTTTTGCCGTGTTTGGAACGACAGGGCCAGCTTTGAGGAAAATATCCTGTTTACCCACTGGGGATTGAGCGGCCCGGCCATATTGCAGATCTCCTCGTACTGGAAACCCGGTGAAACCATCAATATCGACCTGCTTCCCAACCAAAACATTGCCGACCTGATTCAGCAGGAAAAAGAAACCAACGGCAAAAAAATGCTGCTGGCCTACCTGGCTGGCCTGTATACCCGCAAGTTTGCCGAAGCATTAAGCGATAGGCTCCCTGTTGAGAAAAACCTGGCATCGCTCACCAAAACCGAGATTGAAGATATCAGCCAGCTGATCCACGAATTTAAAGTAAAACCCGCCGGCGATAAAGGCTACGACAAAGCCGAAGTAATGCGCGGCGGCGTATCCACAGATGAACTATCGTCCAAAACCCTCGAAGCTAAAAAAGTCCCCGGCCTGTTCTTCGGCGGCGAATGCGTGGATGTAACCGGCTGGCTTGGCGGCTACAATTTTCAATGGGCCTGGGCCAGTGGGTTTGTGATTGCGCAGAATATATAGGGAATAACATGGAATAAATGTAGCGATCCCCCTGTCATGCTGAGGTACGAAGCATCTATTCGCAAACTTTGTAAGTGCCTATGCAAGACGTATAATAGATCCTTCACTACGTTCAGGATGACAGATGGTGTTCCTTTACCGTTCCACTATCTCATAATTCCTATACTCCCCAATCCGCCATCCTGTATACTTCTCCACAAACTGCAAAAATTTACGCCTAAAAGTCATCGCTTTGCGCAGTTCTTTGGTGCTGAAATCAATATTCCAGTTGGTGGCGGTAATGCGTTTTTGTATAGGTGCAGGGTGGGTATCGGTAAAACGTACCAATTTATCGGCGTTGCTGTAGTCAAACTCAAAAGTTTCGGGCAGGTTTTGCTCCATCCAGGCATCGTCGTGGTAAAACTTATTGAAGTTGCGGATCTTGTTATTTAATCCCTGCGGGGGTTTGGCCCAGCCGTAATGGTAAATGTAAGCATCAATCAGCTTAACTTTAATCTTCCGGTCGTTAAGGCGAAAACCCTGCGCATCGCGGTAGGCATGAATGCCTTTGATATTTTTTACCAGGCGGATCTCGCGGCGGTACCACCTGCGCGAATCGCCATAGTAATCATAGGAGCCGTAAAAGTGAAGGTATTTAAACAGCAAGCCTTCAATGTTGGGCTTGCTTAAGGCATCTTCCATCTCCTTTTTGATTAGGGGATGGTATTTTTCGTGCACTGCCTCATCGCCCTGGATATAAAATGCCCAGTCGCTATCCGGCGATATGGCCGCGAAAGCCTTATCTGTTTCAACCGCGAATACACGGCCGCCATCTTTCAGCGAATCGTCCCAAACGGTATCTATGATCCTGATTTTAGGTGATCCGATGGCCTCAATCAGTTCGCGGGTACCATCGTCAGAGTTCCCGGCGGCTACAATAAACTCATCACAAAGGGGTAAAATAGAGTTAATGGCCTCGACAATAGGATAATCGTTTTTAACCGCGTTTCTGATAAATGTAAATCCGGATACTTTCATTAAGGCAAAGGTAATACAGTAGTCCAAATAATATCGAATAATGAATTTTGAATGTCCAACGCCGAAGTCTTCTGTTCATTATTCGACATTCAGTGTCCGATATTAAATCATTTAAGATTCTTAGCTTAATGACATTGGTATATCGGCGTATGAGTATACAGCCCGGCCAGCGGGATTGCCCTTTCAACTACTGCAAACCGCCCACTGCAAACTAATTCAACGCCGGATTTTCGGGGAAATTGGCTATATGCGCGTAACGGTTGCCCAGGCCTTTAATTACATCTTTCCATAAGTTGTGCTCTTCACCTTCAAAAAGGGTTTCGGGGGCAAACTTGTCGGTTACTATCCAGCTGTCGGCGGCAATTTCTTCGTCGAGTTGCTGTGGTGTCCAACCGGAATAGCCGGCAAAAAATTTAATCTCGGTTTCGTTAAGCTGGTAGTTGCTCACCAGTTTTTTTATTTGTTCAAAATCGCCGCCCCAGAATACGCCGGAAGCAATTTCAATACCGCCGTCAATTTTTTCGGGTGCCCGATGAATAAAGTGCAGGGTGTTTTTGCCCACGGGGCCGCCTTCATACACCGGCATTTCGGAGTAGGATACATCGGGCAGTACGTCGCCAAGCATATATTCGCCATGATGGTTTAAAATAAAGCCCATGGCACCGTCGGCAGAAAATTCTGTGAGGATAATGACCGATCTTTTAAAGTTCGGGTCCATCATAAATGGTTCCGAAATAAGCAGACGCCCGGCGGCTGCCGATATAGTACTTAACATACAGGTTTAAATTTAAATAACACAACAAGCTTACTGAAAATATGTTCAAATGTGAAAATGAAATATATCAATATATACGGATTAATTAATTAGTAAGTTTGCACAAATGGACGAGCAGCAACTACAAAATTTAAGGCAGGAATATTCTGCCGCTACTTTATTGGAAAACAGCACCAAGGCCGACCCGATGAACCAGTTTGAACAATGGTTTAACGAAGCGCTGGCCGCAAAATTGCCCGAACCTAACGTCATGACACTGGCTACGGCAACTACAAACGGAAAGCCATCGGCCCGTATTGTTTTGCTGAAAGGTATTAATAAAGAGGGGTTTATGTTTTATACCAATTACCTGAGCCGCAAGGGTAAAGAAATAACTAAAAACCCGCATGGCGCTATTACCTTTTTTTGGGGCGAACTGGAACGCCAGGTGCGCATTGAAGGTACATTGGAGAAATTGAGCAAGGAAGAATCTGAACGGTATTTTCACTCGCGCCCTATAGACAGCCAGATAGGTGCATTGGTATCGCCGCAAAGCCAGGAAATTGAAGACCGGAAAGTACTGGAAGAAAAACAAGCCCAGCTTACAG
This sequence comes from Mucilaginibacter sp. P2_A5, assembly GCF_056404995.1. Lineage (NCBI taxonomy): Bacteria > Pseudomonadati > Bacteroidota > Sphingobacteriia > Sphingobacteriales > Sphingobacteriaceae > Mucilaginibacter > Mucilaginibacter sp. P2_A5. The sequence goes on along the minus strand of NZ_JBFUCY010000040.1, from coordinate 27,242 downwards.
CCGAATACGAAGGCAAGGAAATTCCGAAACCATCATACTGGGGAGGATATATTTTAAAGCCACAGCTTGTAGAGTTTTGGCAGGGCAGGCCAAGTAGGCTGCATGACCGCATCCTTTACAAGAAAACTGATAAAAAAACCTGGAAAAAAGTACGTTTGGCCCCATGATGTTTAACGACATTAAATTATTACTCACCAAAAAATTTGGCGAGGCTGTTATTGCCGGCGAAGAAACCGGCGGCTTGCAGCCTGCCTTGCTAATTAACCCCGATGATATTGACCGGGTATGCCTGGAGTTGCGTAACAACCCCAAAACATATTTCGATTTTTTATCGAGCATCAGCGGGCTGCACTATAACGATGAGGCTAATCGTTATGGTGTGGTTTATCACCTCGCATCTATTCCTTATAAAACACAGCTTACCTTGAAGATAAGCAAGCCCCACGACCGCGAAAGCGACCAATTGCCTGAATTTAAAAGCATTACTGCCATATACCGCACTGCCGACTGGCACGAACGCGAAGCTTACGACCTGTTAGGCATCTTTTTTACCAATCATCCCGACCTGCGCCGCATTTTATTGCCTGATGACTGGGATGGTTTCCCGTTGAGAAAAGATTATAAAGCAGCGGAGTATTATAAGGGTATTAAGATAGATTAAATAAGCAGGATGAGGTAAAATGCACCTTAGGTGCAACCCGTTTGTAGCAAGAACGGCCCAAAATATTTTGCCTCGTAGAGGCTACCCTCACTACCATGCATGTTACCTTGCAGCCTGGGTTTGCACCTACGGAGCAATTTATTTTTTTTAACAAATGCTACAAACAGGTAGCACCTAACGGTGCATAATTGCATCTGGCTAAGCAATTACATATAAACTGCAGGAGAGGCCGTTTTTACGGCTTTTTTTATACCAAATTTTCAATATGATAACGTCCAATTCCCGGCTTTGTTAATTTTTGTTAAATAATTTTGTTATTTACGAACTATTCGTAGATTTACGAAATAATCGTAGTTAATAATGGAAAAATTATCAAAACAAGAGGAAGAAGCCATGCAGGCGGTATGGCAATGCGAGGTGGGTTTTATAAAAGATTTTCTTGACCAGATGGAGGAACTCAAGCCGCCATATACCACCCTTGCATCAACTATAAAAAAACTGGAACGTAAAGGTTTTTTAAAGAGTGAAAAAATGGGCAATTCCCTGCGCTACAGCGCGGCCATTAAAGAGGAAGAATACAAAAAACGCTTTATGAGCGGTTTTGTGAACGACTACTTCCAAAACTCCTATAAAGACCTGGTAACCTTTTTTGCCAAGGATAAAAAGCTAAGCGCAAAAGACCTGCAAGAGATTATTAAACTGATTGAAAAACAATAAACCCCAAAGCCATGCCAGCACTGTTTGTTTTTTTGCTTAAAGTAAATATTGCCTTGTTATTGTTTTGCGCCGGTTATTACCTGGTATTAAGGCACCTTACTTTTTATACCCTTAACCGCGTTTACCTGCTTGCGGCTATATTGTTTGCCAGCATTTACCCCCAAATAAATGTTTCGGATTTTATACAACGCCACCAGCAATTGGCACGGCCTGTTCAGCAGGTTGTTATAAACTGGCAGGCGCCCGCACAAGCCCTGGCAAAAACAGTTGATAAGCCCAATTACTGGGTATATATCGAATTGGTATTCTGGATAGGGGCAGCCCTGCTGGCCATCCGCTTGTTTGTGCAGCTATTTTCGTTGTACCGTTTATATAAAAACTCAAAGCCCGCTACTATTGGCAACCACCAGGTAAGGCTGATGGATAAGGATGCCGCGCCATTCTCATTCTGGCAAAGCATATTTGTTAATCCCGCTAACCATGAGCCTGCCGATTTAAAGGCTATTTTACTGCACGAGCAGGTGCATGTAAACCAATGGCACACTGCCGATATTCTGCTGGCCGAGCTGAGCAGTATTTTTTATTGGTTTAATCCGGGCATTTGGCTCATGAAAAAAGCCATCCGCGAAAATATCGAGTTTATAACCGATCAAAAGATCCTTAAAAAAGGGATAGATAGTAAAACTTACCAGTATAGCCTGGTATCGGTAAGTTTTAATAACACGCAACCTGGCATTGTAAACCATTTCAATTTATCAACCATTAAAAAACGTATCATCATGATGAACGCCAAACGATCTTCAAAAATAAACCTAACCCGGTACGTGTTCATGGTGCCGGTTGTAGTTGGCCTGTTGTTGGTTTTTAGTATCTCAAAAGCCGATTTTGTAAAAAAGAGTGCCGCCTTTAAATCGATAACCATATTGTCAAATAATGTGGGTAATGCTGTAGGCATAAATAAGCTGGCTGCTACCATAAAATTGATTTTGCCAGGTAAGGATGAGAATAAAACCCCTGTAACCACAGCTAAGGGTAAAGCTGATGATGGTAACGCCAGCCCTGTATTTTACCTGGATGGGGTACAGGTATCAAATGCTAATGGCTTTGCCGATGATACCGAAAGTATAGATTACCTTACAGCAGCTGATGCCAAAAAGTATTTTAATGCCGGCGATGGCAACCATGCAGTGGCCTTTGCAACAAGGAAAAATTCGGTTGCCGGTAAAGCTCTGATAGAAAAAATAGCACAACTGGTAGCCGCAGGTAAAATAAAGGTAAACAGCGTTAATAAGGGCGCTATTGAGCATGTGAATGCCAAAGTGAATTTTATTTTAAAAGATATGGTAAACGCCGATACTACCAAACGGGCTTTTGCTATCCATATCAATGGAAACGACTCGGTTGTGTATTATATTAACGGTAAAAAAGGAGATATCAAAAATGTAAATCCCGACGATATACTTAGCGTTAACGTATTTAAAAACAGCGATGCTGCGCAGCTTGTGGATGATAAGGTGGCCGATAACGTAGGGCTGGTATTTATTACCACAAAAAACTCGGCCGAGGGCTTAAAATTTAAAGAGAAGCTGGATAAATATAAAGGTACAACAGGCGCCGGGTTTGCTACAGTTATGGATTTTAGCCCCGCTCATTCAAAAGGCCGCGTTGATAAAGTTTTTATAAGGGATATGAAAATTGCCGGCGATACTTTAAAGGATGCAAACGGCAAAACAAAGCGTATTTATTACGCTTATACGGTTAACTCGGCCGATCCCGTGGTAGTAGGTAAGGTTAAAGGCCTCAGCAAAGTAAAGATGTCGGCCAAATCCACAAAGGCGCTTAAATCTAATCTGAAGATAGATGAAGTTGTTGTAGGCACTGCAGATGATATCGACGATGCGGAACCCATCACCGTAACCGGCACAGGGGTAAGTAGTGTAAGGACCACCAAAAGGCTATCTGGCAGTGCGGCTTCCGGCGCTACAACGGTTACCAGCTGGAACAGCAAGCCAATTCATAAAAACATAGTAATAAAAGGCAATGCTATTACCTTAAATAGTGCCACACCAATGGATACCATCGTGATGATGACAGCCGACGGCGATCCCGTAACTATGGTTGATAGCAGAAATGGAATAAGTGCCACCGCAACTAAAATTTTGCGGATCCGTCCCCGGAATGACGATAAAGCAAGCCCGCTGATTTTAGTAGATGGTAAAGAGGTTACCCAGGCCGAATTTAAAAAGGTAGACCAAAGTAATATCAAAAGTATAAACGTGCTTAAAAACGATGCTGCCACCGATAAAAAATACGGCGAAAAAGCCAAACAAGGTGTAATTGTTATTGAGCTTAAGAAAAAGTGAGTGGTTAATTAAGTGAGTAGTTGATTGAGTTAGATTGGGTTGATTAAGTCGTTGATAGTCAAAATCTTCATTCAAAATAGCCAACCACTTAACACAATCAACTTAACAAACCATCCACTACAAAAAACAAGGTTGATTAAGTTAATAATAGGATCAGTTAAATGGTTAGTAGTTGATAAGTTTACTATCCCCATTAGCTTAATCAACCATGTTGCTTAGTGATTGGTTAATTGTGTTATAAAACGTTCCTTAATTCCGTTGATTTAAAAATTCTGAGAATTCTGATTCCGACAATCAACCCCTCAACTCGCGATAGCGAGTTTTTCAGTTTCCAGCAGTTTCAGTAATGCTTGCTCTGCAATATTTAACTCAGCAGCTTTTACGTCTTCGTGCCCGTCAATTTTATCAATGTATTTAAATATGGTGCCTTCCTCGTAGCTCTTTATTACCGTTGGGTGTACGTAGTATTTTTTACAAACGGTGCGGGTGTTGCCAAGGTTAATGGCCACTTCGTCCAATACGCTTACAATTTTCTTTTTGCATTCGGTAATGTTTTGAAACTTGCCGGCTTCTTTAAAGGCGTAAAGGGCGCTTACACTGCCGCTCCAGGTGCGAAAATCTTTGGCGGTAAAATCTTCGCCTGTAATGCCTTTAAGGTAATCGTTAATATCACCTGAGCCGATACTACACCGTTCGCCATCGGGTTTATAATACTGAAAAAGTTCTTTGCCCGGTATGTCGCGGCATTGTTTTACCAGGCTGGCCAGGCGCCTGCTTTGCAAGGCTACTTTATGAAAAATACCTTTTTTGCCTTTAAATTCAAACTTTATTTTTGGTCCCTCAATGGCCACATGTTTATTAAGCAGGGTGGTTAGCCCAAACGAGCCATAAAGTTTTTTGTACGATTCATTACCCACGCGGATGCTGGTCAGCTCAATCAGGCGTACCACCAGTGCTACAACTTTTTCATGGTCAAGGTTGTGGCGGGCCAGGTCCTTATCTACCTGGGCACGTATAGCAGGCAGGTGTTCGGCAAAGGTTTGCAGGCGGTAGTATTTGCTTTGATTACGGATTTGGTTCCAGCCGGCATGATAGCGGTATTGTTTACGCCCTGCAGCATCGGTGCCCGTAAACTGCAGGTGGCTGTTTTCGTAAGGCGAGATCCATACGTTGGTATAAGCCGGGGGGATAACCAGTTTGGCAAAACGGGCAATCAACTCCTTATCTTTTACCAAAGCGCCCCCGGCATCATAATAACTCCAGCCCTTGCCCGCTTTTTTACGGGTGTAGCCTGGGGTTGAATCTGAGACATAACGTAAGCCAACTGCCTTTGCAGTAACTTTTGGGTCGCGACCAATTTTTTCCAGTTTTTGTACCAGGCGATTCATGCAAAGTACAACAAGGGGTAGGGGATTAAGTTTTAGGTGAAGGGATAAGGATCAATAGCCCACAGGGGCATGTCATAATATTTTTACAGCGTATGCAGGCTATCCTCAAAACCAATTTGTAGTTTTAGCTACTAATGTATCATAAACATTTATTAACCAAATTCATGCTGCCTAAAAACTATAAAACTCTCATTTTAAGCCTGTCGTTAACAGCCGGGATAGCGGCCTGCCATGCGGCCCCGCAACAAACTGCGGTTGCCGATACCGGCAAAGGTGCACCTGTTGAAACCATTAAGCCCAACAGCGATTATAAATCAGCCTTTCCCGGTCAAACGCGTATTACGGGTGTTAAAACCAAAATGGCGGTGACTGCAACGGTTATCAATAGCGAGTTAAAGCAGCCCTGGGCGCTTTGCGTATTGCCCGACGGCCGCTTTTTGATAACCCAAAAGGGTGGTACTATGCGTATTTTAAAAGCTGATGGACAGGCCGATAAAACGATAAGTAATTTGCCTGCAGTATTGGCGCAAGGCCAGGGCGGCTTGCTGGATGTTAACATCGACCCTGATTTTAAAACCAACCGGATGATATTTTGGGATTATGCCGAAGTGACTCCCGAAGGAAACGTACTGGCGGTAGCTAAAGGTAAATTATCTGCAGATGAAACCCAGGTAGAGCATATTGAAGTGATATACCGCGCAAAGCCCGCTTACAGGGGCGCTTTGCAGTACGGTAGCCGCATTTTGTTTGATAAGCAAGGCAACTTGTTTGTAAGCACCGGTGAGCGTTCTGGTGGCGATATACGCATGAAAGCGCAGGATTTGAGTGCTGCTATCGGTAAAGTACTGCACTTAACCAAAGATGGTAAGGCGGTGCCTGGTGGCCCCTTTGCCAATACCCCAAATGCCTTGCCCGAAATTTATGCCTACGGTTTCCGCAACCCCGAAGGGATGGCCTGGAACCCGGCAACCGGCGAACTATGGGAAGATGAGTTTGGGCCGCGCGGCGGCGACGAGATCAATATCATTCGGCCGGGTAATAATTACGGCTGGCCTGTGGTTACCTATGGTATTGAATACAGCGGCGAAAAAGTTGGTGATGGTATCCAGCAAAAAGAGGGGGTAACCCAACCCATTTATTACTGGGACCCTGTTATATCGCCTTGCGGTATTACTTTTTACACCGGCGATATGATACCGGAATGGAAGGGTAACCTTTTTGTAGCCGCCCTTAGCGGATCGCACATTGCGCGCCTGGTTATTAAAGATAATAAAGTTGTAGGCGAAGAGCGCCTGTTTAAAGACAAACGCGAACGCTGGCGGTCGCTTGCCACCGGTAAAGACGGCGCGTTGTACGGCGTAACTGATAATGGCAAAATGTATAGGATAGCTAAACAATAGTAAATACAAAGCATCGCAAAATCCCGGACGGACAACCATCCGGGATTTTGCCTTTTATAAAGGTGGATGCAAACGCCGCCAAATATTTGCCGGGTTTGATATTAATCGGTAATCTTGAAACATCACACACATCTTTAAAAATTGCTGTAGCCAATGGCCGACGCAATAATTATTTATGAGCACTATTCCTGTAAATTTAAAAACCAAACAACACTTCGAAATCCTGGACGGCCTGCGTGGCGTTGCCGCTTTGGCGGTAGTGGTATTTCATTTTACCGAGTTCCTTTTTCCAAGTTACGATGTAAATTTTATTGGCCACGGCTTCCTCGCCGTCGACTTTTTTTTCTGCCTGTCGGGCTTCGTCATAGGATATGCTTATGATGACCGGATTGGTAAAATGGGTGTGCTTGAGTTTTTTAAATCAAGGATTATCAGGCTGCACCCATTGGTTATTTTGGGCTCGGTATTGGGCCTGGTTGGTTTCCTTATTGATCCGTTTGGCGGTCACCCGGAGGCTTACAGTTTTGGCAGGCTGGCGGTGATATTTGTAAGCTCGATGCTGCTTATCCCGTTCCCGGCCATGCAGGAGCGGTATTTTAACCTTTTTAGTTTTAACGCACCGGCATGGTCGTTATTTTGGGAGTATATAGCCAATATTGTTTATGCGTTTGTGCTTTACAGGCTTGCGCGTAAGTATTTAGTTGTATTGCTGGTTATAGCCGCGGCAGCGCTCAGTTTTGTGGCCTTCCATGCCAAAATATTATCGGGCGGCTGGGCCGGCGAAAACTTTTGGGAGGGCGGCGCCCGCATTTTTTATTCGTTTACAGCAGGGTTGCTTGTATACCGGTTTAACTTCATCATCAAAAATAAGCTTGGCTTTGTTGGTCTTGCTGTGTTATTGTTAGCGGCTTTAATGATGCCCCATAGCAAATGGAACTGGCTTGCTCAATTACTTGTGGTACTTTTTTACTTCCCGTTGCTTATTGCTCTAGGGGCAGGTGCCACGCTTTCGGGAGGCCTTAAAAAACTCTGCAATTTTGCGGGTAATATTTCTTACCCTTTGTATATGACCCATTACGTCGGTATCTGGTTTTTTGGTAATTATGTAATAAGCCACAAGCCGCCAACCGGCCAAATTGTTTATATAGTTATTGCAGGTGTAATATTGCTGGTTGGCATGGGCTACCTGGCCATGGTGGCTTACGATATCCCGGTAAGGAAGTATTTGAGTAGCAAGCGGAAACAGGGTTGAGATAGGCCACAACAAATGTTCGATTTTTATTACCGTCAACTCTTTTTTTACTGGTAAATATTTCTTTATTATTGTTTGATGAGAAGAAAAGACGACATCCTTTGGAAAGGGATTTTGGAAGATGTTTTTGACGATTTCCTATGCTTTCTTAGTCCTGAAGCCACGGAGATTTTCGACTTTGATAAAGGATTTGAGTTTCTGGATAAAGAGCTGGAACAGGTTTTTCCGCCCGAAAACGACGAGTATTCGCCAAAGGTGATTGATAAACTGGTTAAAGTATTTACTAAAGCAGGCAAAGAGGAATGGATTTTGGTACATGTGGAGGTACAGGGCCAGTATCAAAAAGATTTTGCCAGCCGCATGTACACTTACTTTTACCGGATACTGGATAAATATCAAAAGCCTATTGTTGCCTACGCTATATTTACTGAATCCAATACCAGGGAAAGACCCAATCATTTTGCGATAGACTTTATGGGCACAAGCTTACGTTATACGTTTAACACTTATAAAATAGCCAACCAAAGCGATGAAGCATTGCAAGCCAGCGATAACCCTTTCGCCCTGGTAGTGCTTACGGCAAAGGCGGCGCTTGCAGGCAAAGACCTGAAAAGCAGCATGGAACGTGACGAACTGCTCCTGAATTTAAAGCTTAACCTGACCAGGCTATTACTGGCCAAACAGATAGCGAAAGAAAAGATAAGGGTACTGATGAATTTTTTAAGGTATTACATACGCTTTGAAAATCAGGATATAAACACTAAATTTGAACAACAGGTAGAAATTTTAACAGAAAGGAGTAACACCATGGGTATTGAAGAACTTTTATTGGATAGAGCTGAGAAAAAAGGCGAGAAAAAAGGTGAAAAAAAAAGCAAACAAGCTATTGCCCGTGAAATGAAAAAAGAAGGCATGCCTGTTGCCCAGATCGAAAAATTCACCGGGCTTTCGGCTGAAGAAATAGAAAAGCTTTAACAAAAGGAAAACATCAAACGGCTGCTATTGCCCTAAAACTAAAAAAGAAGGTTTGGCTTCTGAACTTATTGCTTTCTCATCACTCAAAACTTACAACTCTTTTAACACTCCCACCAAATATTCCACCTGATCCGCATGCACATCTAAGTGTGTTACAAAACGGATGCGGTGTTTATCGGTATCGCTGGCTTTGATGCCTTTTTCGGCCAGTTTGGTCAGTACGGCTTTGGCGGGTTCTACGGTATCAAACAACACAATATTGGTCTCTACCGGCATTACATGGCTTACCCAGCTTAAATTAGCCAGTTCTTCGCCCAAAATACGTGCGTGGGCATGGTCTATTTTTAGGCGCTCTACATGGTGGTCCAATGCATATACAGCTGCCGCGGCCAGGAAACCAGCCTGGCGCATACCGCCACCCATTACCTTACGAATGCGTCGCGCGTATTTTATAGTCGCCTTATCGGCCAGTAAAACCGAGCCAACCGGAGCGCCAAGCCCTTTAGATAAGCAAACTGAAATACCATCAAAATAAGTTCCGTAGTCAACAGCTTTATCGCCGGTATGGGCAAGTGCGTTAAAAATGCGGGCGCCATCTAAATGGAGTTTTAAATCCCTGGCCTGGCAAAGCTGGGCAATGGGTTCAATATCATTTAAAGTGTAGCAGCTGCCGCCGCCTTTATTTACGGTATTTTCCAAAACCACCAAACTGGTGTGTGGGTAATGAATGTTCTCGGCGTTTATTTCCGGCTCAATCATTTCGGCAGTGATAATGCCACGATAGCCGTTGAGCAAACGGGTAGATACGCCTGAATTAAAGGCTATGCCGCCACCTTCGTAGCGGTACACGTGGGCGGTTTGGTCGGCAATCAGCTCATCCAATGGCTGGGTAAAGCATTTAATGGCTATCTGGTTGGTCATGGTACCCGATGGACAAAAAATACCCGCTTCCATGCCAAACATGGCAGCGGCTTTTTCTTCAAGGGCGTTTATGGTTTCATCCTCGCCAAACACATCATCGCCAACTTTGGCGCTCCACATGGCTTCCAGCATGCCGGGAGTTGGTTTGGTAACGGTGTCGCTGCGTAAATCAACAGTCATCATATTAAATATCTAAAAATTACGTTCTTTGTATTTTACACTTGTTATGCGCTCAATTTTAATCATTTTATTTTTTATGCTGTGTTTTGTATCAGCAAAATCGCAAAAATGGCAGTCGGGTGCTTTTACCGATGTAAAAGGTAACCGAATTGCCGGCTTTATCCGCGTAAACCCCGGCGGCAAAGGCCCCATTAAGGATGAAGGCTTTATTGAGTTTAAAGACGACGAAAAAACAAATCCCTATAAACTCAGCGCCAGCGATATCCGCTCGTTTGTGGCAGGCAAGGATAGCTTTGTGGTTGCCCATGCCCCGCGCAACGAAGACTGGAGCAAAGAGGAAACCGATTTTGTACAGGTAGTATTGGACGAACCTCTTAAACTGTACGCGGCCAAAGGTGCAACCGGTGGGGGTGGCGGCGTTCATTTTTCGCCGGGCGTAGCTATGGGCTACGGTAGCGGTGGTTACGGTGGGGGGCTTGGCGGCGGGGTAGGTGTTTCGCTCGGTGGCGGCGGCGGTAATGGCGGCGGTGGTAAAAGCTCAAAAACTACCTACTATTTTGGCGAAAGCACTGCCGATATGCAACGCATAACCGATGCCAATTTTGAGGATATTATGGTTGAGATATTGGGCGATGAGGAGCAGGTGGTTGAAAGCATTAAACAGCACAAGTATAACCTCAAGAATATAGATAAGCTGATTGACTATTACAACAAGCAGGTGGCAGCACATAAGGGGCAACCTGCCCAGTAAATGAAAAAATAATCATTACAAACCAAGCGTAGGACTATATATTGTTACTACGCTTTTAACGATAAAAATATTTAATCCTGTATGGCGGTTAAGATGCCATTTGTAAAATACAGATAGCTATTTTCGTAAACCCATTGTTCGTCAACTGTGTTAGCCAGAATTGTACGGTTTATTTTTTGAGGGCTTCCCCAGGACTCTCTTGCAGCACTTTTTTTCATCCCGATTCTAACCCTATTGTCAAAAATTAATGCTGCGTCGCTTTTGCCGTAACGAAGCACCATTTCTTTTCTCCAGGCGAGCTTTTCTTTTGCCCGCTGCCTGATATCTAAACTGTCAATTATTTGTTTGAAACGCCCCGTTTCAACTATGTAATAATCGGTAGTATATACAATTTGGTCTTTGCGTAAACAAGTCCAGAATATGGTGTTGGGGATACGTTTAAAGATGGTAGTGCTGTCTTGTTTAAAGGGCATCGACTTTCCATCCATCTTTTCCCAATAAATGGCATCCTCTTTCAATTCAACTTTAACACCGCGAGAATAATTTTGTGCTGAAGCGGCCCCGCTAAAACAGATAAACATTAAGATAAGAATAGGTTTCATTAATTATGACTGATATAAAGCGTATAAATCTACAAATTTATGTTTAATCTCAACATAATTTCCTTATCTGAAGCGCTATAACAATCAATTAGAAATGGGGACGACTTGTATTGGGTTAAAGCGATAATTATATAATATGTAAAAATGTCTATTGAATGGCAAATCTGGATGCTTTTCAAATAATCCATACAAATCCTGTAGATATTATCATAATTAAAAAATTAAGGCATATCTTTTATTAAATCATTTAAAAAACTATCTTTAAGCCTTACATAATTGTAAAACATAAAAGCTGATCTTATTGAAAACAATTACCCGCAGAGATTTTTTGGGTAAAGGCGCCATGCTGGCCGGTGGGGCTTACCCCGCCATGTTGGCATTGGGCATGCTAAAACCCGCTCCCGCGCACGCCTTTAATTTGGAGGGTGATGGCAAGGGCAAACACATTGTCATATTAGGTGCTGGCCTCGCCGGCATGACCTGTGCTTATGAGCTTAATAAATTAGGCTATCAATGCACCATACTGGAAGCCCGCCAGCGCACCGGCGGTCGTTGCTGGAGCGTGCGCAATGGCGCAACTAACCAGGAAACAGATAAACCAGTTGCCACAGCTAAATTTGACGGCGGGCTATATTTCAACGCCGGCCCGTCGCGTATACCGCACAATCATGAGTTGACGCTTCATTATTGTAAAGAACTGGGTGTACCTATACAGGTGTATAATAACGTAAATGAAGGCGCTTATTACTTTGCCGAAGGCAAAGGCCCGCTCTCCAATAAAAAAATCCGCGTACGCGAGGTGCATAATGATATCCGGGGTTACATGACCGAAATGCTGGCTAAAAGCATCGATCACGGAGGTTTGGACGGCGCAATGACTAAAGAGGATGGCGAAAAGATAATTGCCTACCTGCAAGCCGAAGGAGGCCTTGATATAGATAAGCTTTACAAGGCATCTGCAAGGCGGGGCTACACCGAATCGCCGGGGGCAGGTGACAGGCCGGGCAAAATTGCCGATCCTCATAAACTGGCCGATATACTGCACTCGGGCCTCATGGATCCTGATTTTTATAACGTGGCCGAATACACCTACGAATTGCAGATGACCATGTTCCAGGCCGTTGGCGGTATGGATCAGATAGCCAAAGCCCTTGAAAAAAAGGTTGCCCCATCTGTAAAAATGGGCGCCGAGGTTACCGCGATTAATAACCTGGCCGAAGGTGTTAAGATCACTTATAAAGATGCCACGGGCGTTCATGAGTTAACCGGCGATATGTGTATTTGCACTTTGCCACTACCTGTTTTAAGTAACGTAAACAACAATTTCTCGGGCGATGTTAGCCGGGCTATCGATTATATCAGTTATATCCAAACCGGAAAAATAGGTTTGCAGTTTAAACGGAGATTTTGGGAAGAGGATGAACATATTTACGGTGGTATTACCCACACCAACAACGATTTAACGCAAATTTTTTACCCATCCTATGATTATTTAGGAAAAAAGGGTATCTTGATTGGATATTACAATTTTAATGAAAAAGCCCAGAAAATCGGCGCTTTAGGTTATGCCGATCGTGAAAAGTTTGCACTGGAAAAAGGCAGACTTATTCACCCTCAATATGATAAGGAATTTGAAGGGTCTTTTTCAGTTAGCTGGCACAAAACAAAGTACAATTTAGGCGGATGGGCTGTCTATAGCACCGAAACACGCAAAACACAATACCCGGTACTATTAAAGCCCGACAAGCAGGTATACTTTGCCGGCGAACACCTAACCTATCTTAACGCCTGGATGGCCGGCGCATTTGAATCGGCCCGCAGCACAGTGGCTGCCCTGCATGCCAGGGTAACAGAAGGCAGGGCTTTGTACCCGGCGGTAAAATAGGTTGTGGAAATAGAATCAAGAGTTAAGAATCAAGAGTTAAGATTTTTGACCATAGGACGAAAGATTTTGTATAAAACATGGACAAAATAGAGTTTGAGGGAAGAATTAAAGCTAAGGTGGATGCGTGGGTTGGGAAGATGTTTCCGGACAAAAGATTGAATTATTAACAGGCCGAGATAATTAAAAAAATCGTCAAGTGTCAGAATTATAGGTCTTGATACTTGATACTAACTACTTGATACTAATTACACAAGACAAATAACTATCCGTCAGGTGTCACAAATAAAGTCTTGATACTTGATACTAACTACTTGATACTTAAAAAAATGGCAAACTCACTTAACCGCAGAAACTGGATCAAATCCAGCGCATTTATGGCCGGGGGACTGGCCTTGTTTTCGGGGACAATCAGCAAGCTGGCCGCTATGCCGGTTGCTAAAAAGCTTGCACCTTTAGCTAAACGCTTTACCGACCAGGATGCCATATTGGATGCGCCGCCGGTATTAAAGGCGCGTTTGCTGGCCAATGAAAACCCTTTTGGCCCCTCGCCTGCAGCAAAAAAAGCGGTTCAGGAAGCTATCGACCTGGGCTACCAATATCCTATGCAATCAATGGGGACGCTTTATGGAAAAATTGCCGACTATGAGGGTATTCAGCCAAATAACATCCTGATGGAATCGGGTTCGTCGCCATTATTGCTTGCTGCTGCGATATATTATAGCAAGGGCGGAAAAAGCATTATTACCGGCGATCCATCTTATGATGACCTGCCATCACATGCCGAAAGACTGGAAGGCAAATGGGTTAAGGTGCCGTTGACTGCCGATTACAAACTCGACCTGGATGCCATGGAGGCCAAAATTGATGCCAATACCGGCCTGGTTTATGTTTGCAATCCCAATAACCCTACAGCTACCGTGTTGGATACCGCCAAGCTCAAAGCTTTTTGCGAACGCGTATCTAAAAAGGTAACTGTTTTTGTGGATGAAGCTTATATCGATTACCTGCCCGATCCTAAAGGCGCATCGATGATAAGTACCATGAAAGCAGGCAACAATATTATAGTTGCACGTACATTTTCTAAACTATATGGGTTTGCAGGCCTGCGTTGCGGTTATGTTATAGCCCAACCCGAAACTATTAAGGCCTTATCTAATTACACAACGGGTTTCTCGCTGTCGGCGACAACCATTGCCGGTGCTATCGCCGGTTATCGTGAAGAGGCATTTTTGAAAGAAGCTTTAGAAAAAACACTGGCGTCAAAAGAGTATTTATATTCGGTATTAAAAAAAGAAGGCTACGAATATATTCCGTCATCAGCCAATTTTGTGATGTTCCCCTTAAAAATGGACAGCAAAAAATTTGTGAGCGAAATGATGAAACGCGGCGTGGGCGTACGCAGCTGGCAATTCAACAATAAAGAATGGTGCCGCGTAAGCATCGGCCGTATGGACGAAATGGAAGCATTTGCCGAGGCGTTTAAACAACTGTCTTAGAAAAGAATCAAGAGGTTAGAGTCAAGAGTCAAGACAGGAAGGCTTTTGGCTCTAACTTTTTCATTTCCTTCATCTTCTATTTCAAAGCAAATAAGTAATATAATAACAAAATATCAGTTGCAGAATCAGCTTTAAGTACTGATAAATAAAGTCTTAACTCTTGATTCTTGACTCTTGACTCTCCTCAATATATGCGTAAACTAACATTAACACTACTTTTAACCGGCTCTTTTTATTTAACACAAGCGCAAATAGCAGCGCCGGTAAACCCTCGTCCGCTTACTATGGATGAGTATAACAAAGCGCAAACTTTTACTATTGCCGATCTGGATAAGGATACTTATGTAAAATTTGAGAATGCCTACGTACTGGACAGGTATGAAAGCCGGAAACCTTATTTCATCACCGGATCTGACGGGCTTAAAAAACGTGTCGACCTTTATAAGCTGATAGCTAAGGAAGGTATGCAGGAAATTGGGCTGATGGTGTTTTACACCAACGAAAAAGGCAAACTATACAAAGCGCTGGTGCCCGATTTTACCGCCGATGGCAAAGTATGGGAAAAGTACTTTTTAGATATCGATAACATTAATAAGGTAGAAACTAATTTTATCCTGAAGCTATCCTATGTGCTGTCAAAAGAAGTGAGCTTTCAGCAATATAAGGTGCTCAACGGCGGTAAGGATATGAAGGAGGAGTCGGCCACTTATGGTAACGATATCTGTTTCCCCGGCGACGAGATGGTAACCATGGCCAGTGGCGGCAAAAAAATGCTGAGCGCTATTAAAAGCGGTGATGAAGTAATTACTATTGACCCGGCTACCAACAAAAGCTCGGTAGTTAAGGTAAAGGAGTTAACCACCCACGAAGCAAAAAATTACGCCTTAACCCGCCTGGTGCTTGTATCGGCCGCTGTAAAAAATACAAATGCAGGCCGGTTAATAAACCTGAACACTAAAGTATTGCAGGCCACGCCTAATCATCCCATGCTTACTAAACAAGGCAACCTAAAAATGGGTGAGATAACCACCGGCCAGGAAGTGCTTTGCCTTAACGAGCAAACCGGAAAATACGAAGCCTTTACCGTTTTGCAAAAGACCGAAAAAGGCGGTGGCATCCAAAAAGTTTACAACATAGTAGCTGATGGCGGCAGTACTTTGCTGATGAA
Organism: Mucilaginibacter sp. P2_A5; assembly: GCF_056404995.1. Classification (NCBI taxonomy): domain Bacteria; kingdom Pseudomonadati; phylum Bacteroidota; class Sphingobacteriia; order Sphingobacteriales; family Sphingobacteriaceae; genus Mucilaginibacter; species Mucilaginibacter sp. P2_A5. The sequence goes on along the minus strand of NZ_JBFUCY010000040.1, from coordinate 11,483 downwards.
TGGCGTTATGGTGATGCAGAAGTGAGCCCCATTCAGCCCCCCCCAATGTCATTAAGTAAGAAAAGCAGAAGTGAAAAATAATATCGAACACTGAATTTCGAATATCCAACACCGAAGTTTATCCTTCATTATTCGAAATTGGATATTCGGTGTTCGACATTAAATCAACCTTAATTCCTTCAAGGAAAAACCTCTATCTTGCCAATCAGAAGCTCCCCCTTTAGGGGGCTGGGGGGAATGGCAATAAAAACAACCGTTATTACAGGTGCTACATCGGGCATCGGGAAAGAAACCGCGCTTTCACTGGCCCGGCAGGGACATTCGCTTTACCTGTTGGTGCGTAATATGCAAAAAGGCGATGAACTCAAAACCTATTTACTTAACGAAACCGGGAACAAGGATGTGCATGTTATTAAATGCGACCTGGCCGATTTGCAAACGGTACGAGATGCCGCCGCCGAATTATCCGGCAAGTTATTTGCCATCAACACGCTCATTAACAATGCCGGCGGAATTTTCGCCGAACGCGCGCTAAGTAAAGATAGTTTTGAATTAACCTTCACCATTAACCACCTCGGGCATTTTTTATTGACGAACCTGTTGATGCCGTTGCTGCAAAAAGGGCAGGCACGCGTTATTAACGTTAGTTCAGAGGCGCATAAACGCGGTACCCCGCAGTTTGATGACCTGCAATGCGAGCGGTCATACAACGCCTGGAAAGTTTATGGGATGAATAAACTGTTCAATATTTATTTTACGCAATCATTAGCCTCAAAATTTGCCAATAAGGGTATTCTCGCATTTTCGTTGCATCCCGGCGTGGTAAATACCCATTTTTGGGATGATTTTAAAGGGCTGGGCAAACTGATGACCACACTGATTCGCCCGTTTATGATCAGTGCACAACAAGGGGCCGCAACTATCGTATTCCTGGCAACCGCGCCACGCCTCGATAAATATAACGGAGGCTATTTTAAAAAGAAAAAAATTGCCAAAACATCAGCTATCGCCACAGATAACGCCGCCCGGGACAAACTTTGGGTCATCAGCGAAAAATTAAGCTTTTGATGATGTGCAGATTTCAGATGTGCAAATTTCAAATGAAAGATTTAGATGTACAGATTTTGGAAATTAATTAACTCCATAAAAAGTTAATTGAATTAATGGAGCAAACCATTAATTCCTTATCTGCATATCTGCACATTTGAAATCTGCACATCTACCACTCTGTATCTAAAAAGTTACCAATTAATCGTTATTTTAAAGGTTGTAACATTCAAAGTTAATATCTACATTAGATGACTTAAATATGACAATTATGCTGGTAAACAAAAAAATATTAGTTACCCTTGGTTTAATGTCGGTGGTGGTAATAGGTGCCATGACATCGATGACGCCGAAAAAGGCTGATGAACCAGGTTGGAAAAACCTGAAAGTATTACCTAAAAACATCACTAAAGATCAACTTCATGATGTGATGGAAGAGTGGGAACACTCATTGGGCGTACATTGCAATTTTTGCCACGTACGTGATGAAGCTGCAAAACAAATGGATTGGGCAAGTGATGCAAAACCAGAAAAGAAAATGGCCCGCGATATGTTCAAGATGATGAACAAGATCAACGAGAAATATTTTGATGCCAAAAAAGACTCATTAGGCTTAACATTAAAATCGGGCGTTAACTGCTACAGCTGCCATCGTGGTTCGGCCCACCCCGAAGTAACATTGCCGGCCCGTGGCCCGGGCGGCCCGCCTCCTGGTGCTCCCGGTGTTGGTCCTGGTGGCCCGCCTCCGGGTGGTCAGCCTGGTCCGCCACCGGCAGGTACACCTGCACCGGATAAAAAGGAATAATATGATAACGGCCTGTGGTACCAACTACAGGCCGTTTTGTTTGGCCAAAATGAAAAATAAGTACATAATAAGCTAAAAATACCCTTTTTTGATGTTTTGCTAAATGTTCACTATAAATTCACAATCTTTTGGCTATATTAGGGCTTCAAAGTACCCCTTAATAAATAAACAATATGACAGCCGAACTAGATGCAAAAAGCGGCATTGATAACATCGCGAAAATAAAACCTGTAACGGCCCAAAAAGACCTGCGTTGCCGTGGCTGCGGCAATGTTGGCATATCCCGGATAAAAAGGGGCCCCTTGGTTAGAACGCTGTTTTTTTGGTTGCCGCTTAAACATTATGTTTGCTATCGCTGTAGCCGGAAAAGCTACAGAATTGATAGGTCTGGCAGATAACAGCGGAGTTCAAACTATTCCATCCTTTCTCTTTAAATGTTATTGACTTAAACAATTAAGGTCGATTTAAAATACCGACGCTTAATATCTTTAATGTCATGCTTATTTCGGCACCCCAAATGCATGCTGTACAGCATGCATTTGGGGTGCCGTCCTGTGGGATCCTGAAACAAGGATGACTTGCGGTTTTTAACTTGTCTTGGATTGTTGTAAAATTTTGCGAAATTCTGAAGGAGGAGATGACATATATCGTATGGCAGTGAGTCGTGACCAGCATTCATAGCCAATGCTTATTTGAACCGAAACAGCTCAGGCGCATATCCATAAATTTCCTGTCGGCTAACCGTTAAATCGGTTACATTTGTTTTATGCAAAAAATACTGGTAGCCAACCGTGGCGAAATAGCTGTAAGGGTAATGCGCTCGGCCCGCGAAATGGGCATTAAAACAGTCGCCGTTTATTCAGATGCTGATCGCGATGCATTGCATGTGCGCTATGCCGATGAAGCTGTGCATATCGGCGCTGCCCCATCGAATCAGTCCTATCTTGTTGGCGAAAAAATTATAGCGGCTTGCATAAAAACCGGCGCCGAAGGCATTCACCCTGGTTACGGTTTTTTGAGTGAGAATGCCGCTTTTGCAAAACAGGTGCGCCAGGCGGGGTTAATTCTCATAGGCCCTTCTCCCGAGGCCATGGAGGTAATGGGCAATAAGCTATCGGCAAAAGCAGCTGCGCTTAGGTATAATATCCCCATGGTGCCCGGTACCGAAGAAGCAATAACCGATGTAGCCGAGGCAAAAAAGCGTGCGGTTGAAGTAGGTTTCCCTATATTGATAAAGGCGGCGGCAGGCGGTGGCGGTAAAGGCATGCGTATAGTTGACGGTCCCGATGATTTTGAGGAACAAATGCAATTGGCGGTATCCGAAGCTACGTCTGCATTTGGCGATGGATCGGTATTTATTGAGCGCTATGTTTCGTCGCCAAGGCATATCGAGATACAAGTACTGGGCGATACGCATGGCAATATTGTACACCTGTTTGAGCGCGATTGCTCGGTACAGCGCCGCCATCAAAAGGTGATTGAAGAAGCGCCTTCAAAAGTGCTTACTCCTGCCATAAGGGCGCAAATGGGCAAATGCGCGGTTGATGTGGCCCGGTCTGTAAACTACACCGGCGCCGGTACGGTGGAGTTTATCATGGATGATGCGCTCAACTTTTATTTCCTGGAGATGAATACCCGTTTGCAGGTTGAGCACCCGGTTACAGAACTGATTACCGGGATTGACCTGGTAAAGGAGCAAATTAATATAGCCCGCGGCCTACCCATCAGTTTCAAGCAGGAAGATTTGCAAATTCGCGGCCATGCCATGGAATTAAGGGTTTATGCCGAAGACCCGGCCAATAATTTCCTGCCGGATATTGGCACCCTGCAAACTTATATTACACCAAAAGGGCCGGGGGTAAGGGTTGATGATGGTTTTGAGCAGGGCATGGAAATTCCCATTTATTACGACCCGATGATAGCCAAGCTGATAACTTATGGCAAAGACCGCACCGAAGCCATAGAACGCATGATAAGGGCAATTGACGAATACCAGATAACCGGCATAACAACCACTTTGGGCTTCGGCAAATTTGTAATGCAGCATGAGGCTTTTACATCGGGCAATTTTGATACCCATTTTGTGAAAAAGTACTTCAGCCCCGAAGTATTACAAACCGGAAATGAGGAAGAAGCAAGGATTGCCGCGATATTGATGGAACAATTGCTTGGTGACAGGAGAGCCGCTGTGGCAGCTAACGTAACTATCGAAACCAGTAATTGGGTAAAAAACAGGAGCCGGTTGTAGCTACAAAAGTTCCGTCAGTTCAGCAAAGCTATCCACAGTTGCCACCATACCATCGGGTACAACCCCAAAACCGTAGCTTGCAAAAATGAATGGTACACCTGCCTTTACTGCCGATGTATAATCGCCCATAGTATCGCCTACATAAACAGGCGCCTGCAGGCCATGATCGTTCACAATATCCTTAATATTATCAGCCTTGGGGTTGCCCTTGGTACCAAAGCATTGGTGCGCCAAAAAATAAGGGTGCATGTTATTTAAATCAAGGAATACCTCAATGTAACCGCGTTGGCAGTTGCTCACTATGTACAGTTTGTATTTTGCGCCCAGGTATTTCAGGGTTTCTTCCAAATCAGGGTAAAGCTCACCTCCTTTTTTATGCAATATTTCCAGTTCGCTCACGGCGCATAGGGTTTGTACTTCTTTGCGCTGCTCATCACTCAGGGTAGGGAACAGCTTGTCAAATATAGCATCATAGGTCATGCCGGTAATTGATCTTACGCGTTCAACGGTCATATTTTCGTTCAAATAATCAACCTGGTTAAGCGCGTGTTGCCAGGCCAGCGCCACGTTCGCGGTGCTATCCCAAAGGGTGCCGTCTAAATCAAAAATTATGCTATCGAATGTGTTTTTTAATGAAGTACTCATGATGGCGGCAAAAGTAACAGGTTTATTTTTCTGTGCGGCAGATAGCTTAGATTTATTTTATATTTAGATCATAAAAAGATGATCTATTTTAAAAAAGTTGGGTTTAAGGCAGAAGATGGAAAGGTGTTGGAAGCTGCTTTAGATAGGTTTTCTGAAGAACGGGGAAGTTTAGCTGGGTTTCAATCAAAAATGACTAACTTATTTTTTGCGAGGCAAATAGTTAAAAACAACATTAATTATACCCGTTTAATGTCCCGGTTTGATAGGTTTGCCCCTAAGCTGATATTTAATGTAGTGGTTAAGGGCGGCAACTGCGTTTGCCGGTTTAGTTTAAGTAACCGTTCATCTGGTGTTTTGATGTTGATTATCGGCGGTATTGTTGCCAATATCGTGTTGGCCGATAAAAACGCCCCGCATTATGCCGGGCTGATAGTCCTTGGTTCGGCTTTAGCCATTTTTATTTTATTCATCATATTGGAGTACTTGCAAACACAAATGAAAATAAAAAGGGCTGTATCAACCTATAAATTGATACGGCGGATTAAACTGTTACATAAGATGTAGCTATTGTCATCCACCCCTCACAAATACCCTATTTGTATACTAATCCCTTGCCAATTGAGTATTTTTGTTTAAATACATTAAACAAAGGAACATTTTATATTGAATACCAACCGCCCGCCCAAAAATACCATCGACAACAAAATAACCCTAAAAGAACGTTTCGACGCGTTGCGCAACCTGCCTGCCTTTTTCGGTCTGGTATGGCAAACCAACCGCTGGATGACTGTATTTAACGCCCTGTTGCGTATTGCCCGCTCGGCCATGCCGCTTGGCTTATTGTATGTGGGCAAGCTGATTATTGATAAAGTGGTTACCATGAGCCACAGCCAGGTAAAGGATATGGCCCAGCTTTGGGAGTTGGTAGGCCTTGAGTTTGCTTTGGCGATATTAACCGACGCGTTAAGCCGCGCCATCACCCTTATGGATAGCCTGCTTGGCGATTTATTTAGCAACCATACATCCGTAAAAATTATGGCGCACGCCGCCACATTGGATCTTGATCAGTTTGAAGATTCGGTGTTTTACGATAAGCTGGAACGCGCCCGCCAGCAAACCGTTGGCCGTACCATATTGCTATCACAGGTAATGAGCCAGGTACAGGATTTAATTACCATGGGCTTTTTGGCTGTAGGTTTGATGGCCTTTAACCCATGGCTTATAATATTGCTCCTTATAGCCATTATCCCTGCTTTTTTAGGCGAATCGTACTTTAACGACCGTAGCTACGCGCTTACCCGTGGACAAACACCCGAACGGCGGGAATTGGATTATATCCGATATTTAGGGGCGAGCGATGAAACCGCCAAGGAGGTAAAGATTTTTGATCTTTCGGGATTTATCATTAACCGTTTTAAGCAGCTTTCGAATAAGTTTTATGCTGATAATAAGCGGCTGGCCATTAACCGGTCATTATGGGGTACGTTTTTTGCGATGCTGGGCAGCCTTGGCTATTACGGCGCTTATGTGGTGATCATTATCCGCGCGGTACAAGGCAGTGTAACCATTGGCGAGCTGGCTTTCCTGGCAGGATCGTTCCGCCAGTTGCGGGCTTTGCTGGAAGGCATTCTCACCCGCTTTACAGCCGTATCGCAGGGGGCTATTTACCTGCGCGATTTTTTTGAATTTTTTGAGATCGAGCCTAAAATTAAACTTTCGGTAAGTGGCCTGCCATTCCCTGAAACTATTCGGCAGGGCTTTACTTTTGAGGATGTTGGATTCAGGTACCTCAACTCCGATAAATGGGCCAACAGGCACCTCTGTTTTACCCTTTACCCAGGCGAAAAGCTGGCGCTGGTAGGGGAGAACGGAGCCGGCAAAACCACCCTGGTTAAATTACTATCCCGATTATATGACCCCACCGAGGGCCGCATTCTATTAGATGGCATCGACCTGCGCGAATATGACCTGGCCGATTTGCGGCTTAACGTCGGCATTATCTTCCAGGATTATTTGCGTTACCAGATGAGCTTTGCACAAAACATTGCCGTGGGCAAAATAAGCGAACAGGATAACAGGCCGCTGATAGAACACTCGGCCCGCCAAAGCCTGGCCGATGTACTGGCTGCCAAACTACCCGGCGCTTATGACCAGCAACTGGGCAAACGCTTTGCCGATGGCGTTGAACTATCTGGCGGCGAATGGCAAAAGGTTGCCCTTGCCCGCGCCTACATGCGCGATGCACAATTGCTGATATTAGACGAGCCCACTTCGGCCCTTGACGCCCGCGCCGAATACAATGTTTTTGAACGCTTTGCCGAACTCACTAAAGGCCGGTCGGCAGTACTGATCTCGCACCGGTTTAGCACCGTACGCATGGCCGACAGGATACTGGTATTAGAAAAAGGCGAGCTTGTTGAAATTGGCAGCCACGAAGAACTGCTCCTGAAAGGCGGCCGCTACGCCGAGCTGTTTGATTTACAGGCGGCGGGATATAGGTAGTTCATTGGTTCACTTGTTCATTAGTTCATTGGTCTTTTCTTTTCGTTCATTAGTTCACTTGTTCATTAGTTCATTAGTCTTTTCTGGCGGTATTATTGGATAGAAGAGATTCAGCCAAAAAGCCAGCATGCCCGCTATGCCCGCGTTCCAATGAACCAATGAACCAATGAACCAATGAACCAATGAACCAATGAACCAATGAACCAATGAACCAATGAACCAATGAACCAATGAACCAATGAACCAATGAACCAATGAACCAATGATTGTAATAGGTATGTTACAAAGAATTCAAAATCTGGGAGGTTTAGCTATAAAAAATATTAATAAATTCCATTTATCTTGAAAATTGCGTAAAACTACGTATGCATTTTCAGTGAAAACACCGGGTGTTTTTTAATTGTCAAGCCGTATCTTTGATGTAACATTTATTTAATGCCTAAGTCCTGACTTTAATCCGCCTATCGCTATGAAACTTTTTTACCATTTTTTATTCTTCGTGATTGCATCACTCGTGCTGCTGGCATGTGCCAGTGTGTTTGCATCCGACCCTCAAGTTCAATCGCAAACAGACGAATTTACATCTCCGGAACTCGATGATGACAGTCCTCTGCATCATTCAACAATAGCTACCAATCAAACCAATCCGTTTGTGCTTACCGGCTTAAAGGACAATACACAGTCATATCTTTTTTACGCGGTTGATGACAAACGGGAACAAACTTATAACGTGTACTCGTACCTGGATAATTTTCAAATGGCATTCAATCAATTTAGCCTGCCCCAAAAATTCAAATAGTTCGATTCAGTTAATTTTTTAGTTTAATTTAGTTAGGGAAACAGTTGCAAGCAGCCGGTACAGCAATGTACCGGCTGTCTTGTTTTTAAAAGTTTGCAGCGCTGCTTTTAATATTTAAAATGCCCCAATGTAAAAAATATAGTTAACAGGGGAATGGCCAGTAAAAAGTAAGCTTTGGCTAATTGTACGTTATCGGCATTGCCTGCTATAAATACTTTGTACATATCGGTTTTTATGGTTTCAATTCTTGCTTTCATAACTCAAAAAATTAAAGTCGCGGTAAATGTGGACTGTTGTAATTTTGACAGAAAGCGCTACACAGGGTTTAATGATGTACAAAATTATCCTTACTCATTTCGGGGTGGTAATGCAGCCCCGGCGTAAGCCAGTGCAGCAGTATCACCCTTGAATACCTGAAATTAAACGGCGACAAAACTACCGCCACACTCAATATAATGCTACAATATAACCATGGGTTACTGCTGCCGGTTAAAACACTTATGGCCACTGCAAGCGTAACCATTTCGGCAACGTTTAGGGCATAGCTCACAAACATGGCTACGTAAAAATAGCCGGGCTCGCGCTCAAAGGTTAAGCCGCAGTGCGGGCAGGTTTTGTTCATTACCTGGCCTTTAAAACCATACATGCTGTTGGCAAACATATTGCCACGGCGACAACGGGGGCATTTTGCATGTACTATGGCGGGCCAGGCTGCTAATTTATATTGATTACTTTCCATAATGTCATCCAGTTTAAGATGTTAATATTTGTTTGCGAAATTCTTCGGGGGTAACGCCTTCTGTTTTTTTGAAAAATTTGGTAAAGTAGGAGTTGTCGCTAAAATTCAGTTTGAGCGAGATATCGCTGATGCTTAACTGCGGATTGGTTAGCAGCCGCTTAGCCTCAAGCAAAGTGCGGTTACGGATCAGCTCGCCGGCCGAAAGGCCTAATAGGTCCTTACAAACCGCGTTAAGGTGGTTTGGGGTGATGTACAACAGTTCGGCGTAATCTTTTGGCAGCTTGATATCGGTGTAATGCTGTTCAATTAATTTTTGATAATTTTTAAGCAATGTTTGGTTGTAACTTAGTTTACCCATAGCAACCGGGTTGTTATTAAGCCTGCTTACATGGATAAAAATCTGCAGCATCAGCAAACGCACCATGTCGCTGCCGGATGGGGCAGGTTTGCTTATTTCATTGATGATATGCTCAAACAGTTCTTTTACAATGGTAAAGGTATCGGCAGGAAGATTAACCACGGCTTCGTTTAAATTGCCGTTAAAAAATGAAAAGCTATCCAGGTATCCCGGTTGCAATAAAAACGATTGGATAAAGGCCTCCGAAAAATTGATGATATAGCCATCGGTAAAGCCATCAAAATGCCAGGAATGTACCTGCCCGGGAATCATAAAGTATATTTGACCGGGCTTTACGTCAAAGTTTTCAAAATCTATGCTATGTGTGCCTGCGCCATGGGTAAATAGTACCAGGTGGTAAAAGGAGTGCCTATGCGGAAAAAACAGGCTTTTATGACTATCAAGATACGGTGCAAACCGGCTTACCAGCAGATCATCCTGCCGAACGTCGGACAGGGAGCAAATATCATAAACGGGAATACTTTGTATCATAATTCAAAGCTACACACAATACCACTGCTTTAATGGTACTGTATATAGTTTGAATGGTACTATTTACTGATTTTTTATTTTGGCTATTCTAGTGTCATGTCAACGATAAATTGGCGGATTGTCTTTAGCCCAAAGTCTTAAGTTCTAAGTCGAAAAAGAAAAAATTCAATTTTAGACTTACGACTTAATACTATTGACTAAGCGCTGGTCCACTTCTGAATCACATTCTCCAACCGCTCAAAGGTGAAAGGTTTGCTTACAAAATCTTTCATGCCGGCCATGGTGAATTCGTTTTCATCCTCGCTTAAAACATTGGCCGTCATGGCTATAATAGGCGGTGCATGCTTGCCCTGCTTTTTGATAATGGTACGGGTTGGGTGAGTTGTGAGTAGTGAGTGGTGGGTAGTGAGTGGTGAGTTAATCAAAATCCGAGAAATTCCGAAAATCTGTTTAATCCAGGTTCAGACAAAATACTGCGATAGCAGCTTGTGAGGACACAAGCTGCGGAAAAAGATTGCCAGGACGTCAGGGAACCTGGTGGTTTTTTCCTGGCCTCGCGGCAATCTTTAAGCAAAATAGGTACGAGGGCTTTACAATTTATCAAAAAGTAATTAATAAGCGCTTGCTGTATTCAGCGCCTCAATGGCTTCGTTACTTAGTTGTAAAGCAGCAGCGGCTGTAAGATCTTTTAGCTGCAGAAGGCTGGTGGCGCTTACAATCGGGGCGGTTACCGTGGGCCGGGCAATTAACCAGGCTAAAGCTACCGTGGCAGGTTTGCTGTTGTATTGCGCGGATACCTCGTCTAAAACCTTTAAAATGTTTGCGCCCCTTTCATTGAGGTATTTTTTTACCATCGGGGCGCGGTTGCTACCTTCCAGATCGGCTTCGGTGCGGTATTTGCCGCTTAAAAAGCCACTGGCTAACGAAAAGTAGCTGATGACGCCTATATTTTGTTCTTTGATGAAGGGTTCAAGCGTTGTTTCGTATTTTTCCCTGTCAAACAGGTTATACTCCGGTTGCAGGCTTTGGTAGGCTGCGAGGTCTTTTTCGCGGCTTACCTTGAGCGATTCGTGCAATCTTTCTACCGAGAAATTGGATGCGCCTATGGCCCTTACTTTGCCAGCTTTTATCAGCTGGTCAAAAGCCGTTAACGATTCTTCAACCGGCGTGGCGGCATCATCATAATGCGACTGGTAAAGATCGATATAATCGGTTTGCAGCCTGGTTAATGAATCTTCGGCAGCCTTGATGATATAACCGGCTTTAAGCCCTTTTTTATCTGCTGCCAGCTCGCCCCCAACTTTGGTGGCTATAATTACTTTATCGCGTTTGCCGCTTTGTTTAAGCCATTTGCCAATTTCGGTTTCCGATTCGCCGCCCTGGTTGCCCGGCACCCATTTTGAATAAACATCGGCAGTATCAACGGCGTTAAAGCCTGCATCTAAAAACGCATCCAGCAACAATGCTGTACCGGTACCTTTAACCGTCCACCCAAATACATTGCCCCCAAAAACCAGGGGCGCTATTTTAATGCCCGATAAGCCTAATTCGCGCTGTTCCATAGTATCAATTATTAAAAAACATTGTCGTATATAAAAAGACCGGCAGCGGGTAATTGTTTGTCAGGGAAATGAAATAGTTGTGAGTTGTGAGTTGTGAGTTGTGAGTTGTGAGTTGTGAGTTGTGAGTTGTGAGTTGTGAGTTGTGAGTTGTGAGTTGTGAGTTGTGAGTTGTGAGTTGTGAGTTGTGAGTTGTGAGTTGTGAGTTGTGAGTTGTGAGTTGTGAGTTGTGAGTTGTGAGTTGTGAGTT